>JANNCA010000076.1:0-2252 GCA_031386075.1 Oligoflexia bacterium | reverse complement strand
GCTCAACCCCAAACCAACCTGAGGGGCCGTGGTGATTCGACTCGCGAGCCAGGCACCTTGAGTTGAGACACTATTTTGCTCAATAATCGACTCTTGATAAACTAAATACCGAAAATCTGCCCTTAAAGCTAAGAAATGAGTCATATAAATCTGCTCCCCGATTCCTATCCAGGGAACAATGCTCGTTCCGTTCTTAGAAATTAAGCCTCCAGCTCCCCCCAGAATAAACAAGTCAAAATGTAAAATCGCCTGACCCAAGAGACTTAATTTCCCGTAAAGAACTCCCCATGCGATTTCACCGCCAAACAGCGCCTGAATGCGATTCACATTAGCATCATAAAGAATGCCGCCCGCTTGAATTTCAGCTGTACGAAGAGAAGTAAAAGCAGCGGAATTCGACTCCAACACTTTACAAGCCAATACGTGAATCCCAAAGTCTTCTGTGAAGTTCATCCCTAGGGACAATCCAATTCCATTCGTATTCAAGAAAGGATCATGGTTGATCCCTACGCCCTGAACCTGAAAATTAAGTCTACCTACTTTGGTATGCATTCTATTTTGAACTACATTCAGATCAGGGGTGCCATTCTGCCAATAACGTTCCTTGAGGGAATCGACATCCATTCTTTGAGCTCCCGAAAGGGGAACTTCGGAGAGCGCTGGATCTGCTGCAAGAGCGCTCTGTAACTTAAAATAAGCAAGAGAACCGCTAAAAAACCAAAAGATGAAATAGAGAAATATCGTCCAAAACTTCATCAAAGTCTCCCCGCTTCAATTAAGGCGGAAAAATAAAATTAAACCCCACTGAAAAAGCAGAAGAAAATGTAGTTTTTTTACTCACCAACGTCCCCATCGACACAACACTATTCCTCTCAACGACATCTTCTCCATAAATCATCATTTGATAGTCCGCCCGCAGCGCTAGCCAATGAGTCAAATACATCTGCTCTCCGATGCCTGGCCAATAGGCAATCGTGGTAAAACTCTGCTCACCTTGAGTAGCCCCGGTGTTCGCTTGCAAGACTCCTGCGCCCGCCAGAAGAAAAACATCAAAATGAAGGATCGCATTACCGCTAAAACTCAGTTTTCCATACAATAGACTATAGGAGATCTCCCCTCCCATGAGGGACTGCATTTGATTGGAATTAGTCCCAAATCCAGGAGGAGCTGAAATGGCAGTGCTAGCAATCAACGTGCTATAAGCACTATTGAAGGTATTTGAAAATTTCCAATAGAGTCCATGAACACCGATATTCTCTCCAAGGTAAAATCCCACCGTCGCGCCGTAACTCAATGCGGTCTGAAAAGGATCTCCTGCAAAAGTTCCCCCCATAAAATTCGCATTCATTTTCCAAGCCTTATTATACTGTCGAGTTTGGACTAACCGAAGATCAATGAGATTTCCCTGACTTGGAGCTGCGGTCTTAGCTAAAATATCTGTCGGTGACTTACCCATCCCTGGAGCTGCTAAAACAGCTATCTCAGACAAGTAAACAACTAAAGAAAAAATAAAATGACTTCTGAATGAGAAATTAATCTTTAATAGGTCCATTTTTAAAATATGTTAAGAAACCATTATAGTTTATCTAATTTACTGGTCTACAGTTTCTACTTTAAAGACTCCATTGAATACTGTCCATCAATATTCCACTGAGGATCAGGTTACTTTCTATTCTATTCTATTGCATTGCATCAAAAATAACCGACCCTGAGCCCATCTTTTGAGAAACAGCCGTGTCGCCCCCCAATTTAGCGCCCACCAGGCTATTTCCATATTCAGCCGGATTTCCCCAGCACAATACCTTGTTATCTGCGCGAACCACACAAAAATGATTGGCTCCCACACCCAACATCATCGGGTCCATTTGAGGTAATCCAGCTCCATTCATAATCCAATTACTACTAGAAAAATCAGCCACAGAAGATCCAATTGTCCAAATACTTGAATTCTCAGAACTGGCTGGAACATTTCCCCAACAAGACACCGCATTTCCTGCTTGAGAACCGTTCAAGAAAGAATAAAGTGAACAGCTATAATAATCTCCCATCCCAAGCTCGATCTGTTGCATCTTAGTGGTATCCAAATCAGCCAAAGGGATTGCCGCCAGTTTCGTGGTTGA
Source organism: Oligoflexia bacterium (assembly GCA_031386075.1). Classification (GTDB taxonomy): domain Bacteria; phylum Bdellovibrionota; class UBA1018; order UBA1018; family UBA1018; genus CAIYTD01. The sequence goes on along the minus strand of JANNCA010000076.1, from coordinate 132 downwards.
ACCACCTAAGTTAGAACCGCTTCCAGGTGAACCATAAAAAGGGAAAGACCCTTCTTGAGGCCCAAGTAATCCGAAACTGTCATTATAAGAGTTTTGACCAAAACAAAAAACACTACCCGAACTAGTCAAAAC
>JANNCA010000060.1:0-20156 GCA_031386075.1 Oligoflexia bacterium | reverse complement strand
CGGCCTTTGTAAATATTTCCAACAATTCCTATCCCAGAAGCCCGCTCGATCAAAAGCTCTTGGATTTCACCATTCTCCATCAGAGCGATTCGAGTTTCGGGTAAAGACGCGTTAATAATCAATTCACTTGCCATGAAAACTCCCATCAGATGGTAGTCAGAGCTACCAAGTAAGGGAAACCACAAGCATCGAATTCAGAGCAGGGTATGCAAGTCCATTTAACAAAAATAGACTTGAAGAAGATTTTGAAGCTGAGTTCCTGGTTGATTAAAAAAAAGCAACGTTAACGCTCCTAAAACCTGTACCCACGGCTACACTGATGCCAATGGTTTCAAAAAAATGATCCCCCGAATTGACTCGCGCCATACGCGGCGCTGAAAGTAGCATCTCCAAAAACTGTAAGCTGGGCAAAATAACCCTCACTCGTCTACAGGCTCCAGGTATTTGGGCGATACAAGAATTGCTAATTACCCTCTCAGCCAATCAGGGAAAACCTTCCTCACTGAATTCCAATAACTCAGCAAGAAAAGGACAAAATTTTATTCCTCTATTTCACATTAGGTGGACTTTTATCTTACTCGCAAAGACCATTTTTACTTTTTAATGGAACTCTGCTCAAAAAAGCTTCCAAAAGGTCCACCCTTGTTTCTATTCTAAACGTAACGAATCCAACTTGACACTTCAAGTAAAAAGTAGGATTTCTGCAAGCTGCCAGTTCAGTGGCTTAAAAAAACCCAACGGGAGCGGTAATTCATGGCACTCGATCCTCTATGCGAAGCATCTCAAGAAGCTCCTATTAGGGCTGTTGAAGGGTCCATTGCTTCAAAAATTGACCACACCCTTTTAAAGCCGGACACAACCCGCGAAGAAATTCAGCAAATCTGCAGAGAGGCCCGGCAACACGGTTTTGCAACCGTCTGCGTGAATTCGACTTACATTGGGCTCACAGCAGAACTTCTCCAAGGATCCCAGACCAAAGCAATCGCTGTCGTCGGGTTTCCTCTCGGTGCCGCCAGCTCTACAACTAAAGCTTTTGAAGCCGGCGAAGCCATCCGCCTCGGGGCTGAGGAAATTGATATGGTCATCCGACTTGGAGCACTCAAAGGCCACGATTATGCTGGAGTTTTTGATGATATTCGACAGGTTGTGGAGGCATCGCGACCTTACCCAGTCAAGGTTATTCTAGAAACTTCTAGCCTCAATGAAGAGCAAAAAATCATTGGCTGCGCCCTTGCTAAGGCCGCTGGCGCTGCTTTTATAAAGACGTCCACAGGATTTGGTTCTGGAGGCGCTACTCCTGAAGATGTTGCTCTCATGCGCCGGATTGTGGGCCCCGACATGGGCGTAAAGGCATCCGGTGGCATCCGAAACTACGAAGACGCAATGAAAATGATTGAGGCAGGCGCCAGCCGTATCGGTGCTTCCGCAAGCGTCGCAATAGTAGCGGAAGAAGCCGCCCAAACTACTGCAACGCAGCACTAAGACCAGACGAAAGTTCTTTTGCAGAAGCGCTTATCTAGGGTATTAGAGGAAAATGGAAAAGAAGTCTTTTGCAGTGCCGCCGTTCCAACGAGTATTTTGGGTTGTATTAGATGGAGTTGGGGCAGGCGAACTTCCAGACGCCTCTGACTATCAGGATTGCGGTTCCAACACTCTAGGAAATCTTTCTCAGGCATTTAAGAAAAAAACAGGCAAATCACTTCACCTTCCCCATTTAGAAGCACTTGGACTCGGAAATATTACTCCCATGGAAGGAGTGAGACCCTGCAACCCAGGCGAGGGCGAGGGTGCTTACGGTAAAGCGGCCGAACAATCTCGAGGGAAGGACACTACATCGGGCCACTGGGAAATGGCTGGCCTCGTCGTCAAAACACCCTTCACCACTTACCCCACTTTTCCGGAACCGATCATTCACCGCTGGCTCCAAGAAAATCAACTTCCCGGCGTCCTTGGGAACAAGATTGCCAGTGGGACGACCATTATTGAAGAACTAGGCGAAGAGCACGTACGTTCTGGAAAACCGATTCTCTATACCAGTGCGGATAGCGTGTGGCAGGTGGCCGCTCACGAAGAGACTTTTGATCTTAAACGGCTCTACTCTATTTGTGAATCAGCTCGAAAAATTTGCGACGAACTTCAAATCGGACGAGTCATTGCCCGACCCTTCATCGGCAATCCTTCGAAAGGAATCCCCTTTGAACGAACTTACAATCGAAAGGACTATTCTCAGAAACCGTTTGGAGAAACCTATTTAGACCTCCTCAGCGCCAAGGGAATTCAAACGCTCGGAATTGGCAAAATCTCCAACATCTATGCCACGCAAGGTATTCAGTCCAACATTGATACCCACGGCAATGCAGACGGAATTCGCGTACTCATCGAACAAATCCAAGCTGCAAAATCCGGACTAATTTTTTGCAATTTAATTGATTTTGATATGCTTTACGGCCACCGCCGGGACGTGCTTGGCTTTGGAAAAGCACTCGAAGCATTTGACCAAGCGATTCCACAAATCAAAGAACACCTCATGCCTACCGATCTTTTAGTCCTCACATCCGATCACGGGAACGATCCTACTTACCGTGGAACTGATCATACTCGCGAATACATTCCCATTATTGCCTTCACGCCTGCACAAAAAAAAAGGGGCGCAATCGAGATGGGCATTCGGAATACTTTTGCTGACATTGGCGCCACGATCGCACACGCTCTCACAGGAAGTAATCCTAGCGAAAACCCTTCATGGCAACTTGCTGGCCGATCCTTTCTAGACAAGATAGAATTGAATTAAGAACCTTCATTGCAGGGGCTAAAAAAGGCAAATTTATGACAACACCCGGTTTAATTATTCAAAAAAAGAGAGATGGTGACGAACTTTCCCCCCAAGAAATTCGCGACTTTATCAACGGCCTGTCGACGGGCGAGGTGGCTGATTATCAAGCCACAGCTTTCTTAATGGCCGTCTACTTTCAAGGGATGTCTCTCAATGAAACGGTGTCCCTCACAGAAGCCATGCTTGAAAGTGGAGAAAGATATGATTTATCGGGAGTATTCGGACCCAAAGTAGACAAACACTCCACAGGAGGAGTGGGAGACAAAGTCTCTCTCATCCTAGCCCCTCTTGCAGCAGCCTGCGGATTGAAAGTCCCTATGATGTCAGGCCGTGGCTTAGGATTTAGCGGGGGAACCCTAGACAAACTTGAGGCGATCCCAGGATTTAACGTTCACCTCAGTCGGGAGCAATTTGAAAGAGTATTGACTCAAGTTGGCTGTGCGATGACGGGACAAACCGAAAAAATCGCGCCTGCAGACAAAAAGCTTTATGCCCTCAGGGATGTAACAGGAACAGTCGAGTGCATTCCCCTGATTGTGGCTTCGATCTTGTCAAAGAAACTCGCTGAAGGTACGGAAGCTTTAGTCTTAGATGTGAAGGTCGGTAGCGGCGCTTTTATGAAAACGATGGGCCAAGCACAAAAACTGGCACAAACCCTCATTCGCGTTGCCAAAAAAATGAACCTCCCCTGCCGAGCTGTCCTCACTAGCATGAATCAACCCCTCGGATATGCCGTAGGGAATGAACTTGAAGTCAAAGAATGTATCGAAGTCCTTTGTAATCAAAAGAACTCAGAGGTGAGTTCGGTAGACTTAAAAGAACTCACGATTCAACTTTGTGCCCAAATGCTTTGCCTGGGAAAGGTCGTCCGAAATTTAGCCGAGGGAAGAAAGCTGTCTCTCACCCGACTCACAGATGGCAGTGCCTGGAGAGTATTTCAGGATCTAGTCCGTGAACAAGGCGGCGATCTCGCAAAAATCACTGAGCCCTCCGGACTTTCTACTCCCCCATCCTTAGTCATTTGGACCTCTAAAAAACGAGGTTATTTGGGAAAAATGAATACTGAAACCATTGGCAAGATTTTGATCGAGCTGGGCGGTGGCCGCAAACAAACAACAGATACAATCGATCCAGCAGTCGGACTCATTTTTCATAGAAAACTAGGAAACAAAGTAGAGGTGGGTGACCCCCTGGTGACCGCTTACACTCGAGACCTCTCGCGAATGGAGGAATTAGAGAGACAGTTCCATCAATCCATTGAAATTACGAAGACGAGAAAGCCGGTGCCCAAACTGATCTTTGAAGAATTTTAGGGAAGAATTCTCGAGATAAGTTATACGGGGGGATTTTAGTGTGGAGTTTTCTAAAAGAATTTAAACAATGAGCATGAACGCAAAGTAAAATTTATGACGCAAAAAACGAGTATTTATCAAAAAATTAAAACCGCTTCCGAGGCCATCCAATCTCGATGCACCCATGACCCAGAACTCGGTCGCCCAAAAATAGGCATCATCTTAGGTTCAGGACTAGGCGCCCTCGCCGACCAGGTTACAAACCCCGTTATCCTTCCTTACTCAGAGATCCCTTACTTTCACGGTACAGCTGTCGAAGGTCATGCCGGCAAAATGATCCTGGGACGAATCGCAGAAATACCCATCGTCTTTCTACAGGGAAGGTTTCATCTCTATGAAGGACATCCTATGGAGGACGTGGTTTTTCCAACCAGGATCCTTTGCTCCCTGGGCATTCACACACTGATTGTAACTAATGCTGCTGGCGGCATTAACACTCGCTTCAGACCTGCCGACATCATGTTCATCGAAGACCATCTCAACCTGATGGGTGATAATCCGTTAAAGGGCCCACATCTTCCAGAGTTAGGCCCGCGATTTCCAGACCTATCTGAAGCGTACAATAAAGGATGTTTGGAAATCATTAAATCGACTGCTAAAAATCTCAATATCCCCTTCCAGTCTGGGGTTTACGCTGGGCTCCTTGGCCCAACTTACGAAACTCCAGCAGAAGTCCGGATGCTCCGAACCCTAGGAGCCGATGCAGTCGGCATGTCCACCGTTCCTGAAACCATTGCGGCCAATCACTGTGGGGTCAAAGTGATCGGAATCAGTTGCATCACCAATCTCGCAGCCGGGCTATCCCCCCATCCACTCTCCCACGCTGAAGTCATGGAAGTATCCAAAGGAGGTTCAGAAAAAATGCAACGCCTACTCATGTCCGTTCTTCCTCAGCTGACTTCGTCGAAGAGTTCCCTATGACCCCCTCTACGATATCATCCAGTTCTCCCAAAATTCAGGAACTCTTTCAGAAGGCTCTTCATGTACGGAACTATGCATACGCACCCTACAGCCAATGCAAGGTAGGAGCTGCCATTAAAATTTCTAGCGGACAGATTTTTACAGGATGCAACGTAGAAAATGCATCCTATGGCGCCACCCTCTGTGCCGAACGCTCCGCCATCGTCAAAGCCATCAGCGACACCGGAAAGATTCAAATCACTGAAATTATGGTCATCACCGATGCCACCCCCCCTTGGCCTCCCTGTGGGATCTGTCGGCAAATGATCAGCGAATTTATATCCGATCCCAACCAACGGGTCCCTGTTTATACAGCGAATATTCAGGGTGATCTCATCACCCTGAATTGGAATGAAGTCTACCCTCAAGGATTCACACCCGATTACTTGCCCAATTCACCGTAAAAGCCCCAAAAGGAGGGCTTTCCATGCAGAAAATAAAATCAAATGTTTGGATCCTTGGAGGTATTCTTTATACTCAGAATGAAAAACGTGAGGTCCTTCGCGCCAACGTTTTCATTCGAGATGGCAAAATCACTACCATCACTTCGAGCGAACCTAAAAAAATTCCCAAAAATACACAGGTGATTGATGCTGCCGGCCTGACGATTCTTCCAGGCTTTGTTCAAGCCCACATCCACCTTTGCCAGACCTTGTTTCGGAATCAAGCCGATGATCTAGAATTGCTCGATTGGCTCTCCAAGCGAATTTGGGTCTTTGAAGCAGGGCATACCGAAGAAACATTACACACGAGTGCTCTCCTGGGAATCTATGAATTACTCTCCTCGGGTACCACTTGCATTTTGGACATGGGAACCGTTCGTCATACTGAGGCCATTCTGGAAGCAGTACGACTGACCGGAATTAGGGCCAGCGTGGGAAAATGCCTCATGGACCACCCCACGCAAACCCCCTCGAATCTAAGAGATACTACCGCCGATGCACTCAACGAAGCGTTCGCTCTCTATTCAAAGTGGAATGGGGTAGAAAATGATCGAATTCGAGTTTCTTACGCCCCTCGATTTGTGCTTTCCTGCACGGGCGAGCTCCTTCTAAAAGTATCAGCCCAAGCCCGTGAACAAAATGCGCTTATCCATACCCATGCCAGCGAAAATCTCAAGGAGATTCAGTGGGTGAGAGAACTTCATCAATGTGAAAATATTGAATACCTAGATCAACTGGGACTGACTTCACCCAGACTCGTCCTCGCTCACGGAGTTTGGCTCAATTCCCTGGAACGAGAAATCTTAACACGGACGGGCACCCATATTGTCCACTGTCCGAGCTCAAACCTCAAGCTAGCCTCAGGAATTGCCCCGATTCCTGATCTCTTAGCACGAAAAATTAACGTGGCACTCGGAGCAGATGGTGCCCCCTGTAATAACAACCTGAATATTTTCAACGAAATGCGTCTTGCAGCTCTTATCCATAAACCGGGCGCTGGCCCGAGGTCCATGCCTGCGATGGAAGTCCTCGATATGGCTACCCGAAACGGTGCCAAGGCTCTCAACTGGTTCGACCAAATCGGGTCCATCGAAATAGGAAAAAAGGCGGATCTCGTTGCCCTCGACCTGCAGACCCCACTGAATACAGTCCCTCTCCATAAGAGACTCGACCCTGAAGCCATTGCCTCTTCGATTGTCTATTCAACAAATTCCAGTCAAGTGCGCTGGACAATGGTCGACGGCATACCAGTCTATCGGCACGGCAAACTAATGGCGATGACTCAAAGGACCATCATGAAGCAAGTTCACAAAGCTCATGATCATTTTCGCGATTTTATTTAATACTTACTCTTAACGAGAATCTTGAAATATTAATACAATATAATGACTATTAAATTATGAATATAACTAAATAGTCATCACTCTATTCTTCCGTTCAATGACAAAATTTTAATTTCAAAAAAATTCTTAGGGTTGCCGTAATTTTAACACCGCCACTCATCCGTCAACCCGCAAATCAGGCTGATCTGGATGCCACGCGTGGGACACAAATCCTCCAAAATGAGTGACGAAATCTATACTGACGACACTGATGCCAAAGATAGGTCACCAGACTATAAAAAAGTGCCCTATAAAATATTTATGAAAAATTAAATACCCCCCCAATCTCGCTATCGCCAGCATCGAATATGCAGTCTCACATCTAGAATCCCGCCTGATTGTAGTCATGGGACATGATTCCTGCGGAGCTATTCATGAGGCTCTCAATCGACCAGGAGAGCAGGAAGAGAACTCCCCCAACCTCAATCACCTGATTCACGAAATCCGTAACAACTTGAACTCAGGACCTGCAAGAACTCCTCTGACTGAGTTGAATCTTGCAGATGCAATCCAAAAGAACGTATCGAGCGTGGCTACGGACCTTACAGTCCGCTCTAAAATCATTCGAGAGGCCGTAAAATCTGGACAGGTGAACATTGTCCAGGCTCAATACGGCCTCTCGAGTGGAAAAGTACATTTTGGGGCTCATGAAAATTAAGGACAAGGTCCCAATCCAGAATTTTCCTATCTTACCCAAACAAAATCAGGAACATCATTGGGCGCCAAAATATCATAAATTGCGCGGCCTTTACCGTTCTTCTCTCTCAGTTGAATGCTCCCCTGAAGCTTTTGCATGTCTTCCTGATAGTGCCTGATCATTTCCTCAATACGAACATTTCCCAGGTGCCCCAGATTTCCCAGACTCAAAGTATCGTAGGAACCCGCCAAAGAATCAGCGACATTCAACTTACGAAGAAAGAATTCAATAAGCAAAATCTGAGCAATGACCACCTGTTGATTGGGAGCAATGAAGGCTCGCGGATTCACGATCCCTCCCTTTTTCTTAGGGAGAGGCGACCAAAGAGCCATCGACGACGCAGGCAAAGGATACCCGTGCCATAAGGCATTCGAATTCATGGCATGATGCTCAATACCTAGGAGGTAAATCACCTGAACCACAGCATCTTCTAAGCTCTCAAAAGAATTAAATTGTGGTGGAAAATGACTCACACCCGCCCCATCGGGGGAATGAACAGCGCTGGCCCATGATTGTAACTCAAAATCTTCCCTGACGTTTCGGTCTCGTTCGCCACAATCACCATAAAAAAGCCCCAGGTAAGAATGAACAAACTTCCTAACAGTAGCTAGAAGCGCCTTTTTGTCACTCAATTGTCTGTTATTTTTCAATCGCTCCAGACCCCGGGCCTCAGTATCCGCTTCTAGGGTTCTAGAAAAATCTGTGAAATCTTCAGGATGTTTACCTAAAAACTTCATATACCCTTGAGCGCCCCATCCCGAAACCAGATCAAGGGTCGTTCCCTTCGAAAACAAGCTCACAAGTCCGGCCACGGTATTTCCATACAAATTCTTCATGTGATGACTCAGGAGAATATAAAGAGGATGATTCACCGAAAGATGCCTCATCATCTCCGTCCGGATAGGCTCGACCAAGAGGTGAGTTTTAGAAAAGTGAGTCGCTGAAGTCCACAAAAACTCCGCAGTATTTGCGGCAATTTTTGCCAATATCCATTCACCTTCTGAATCAAATCGAGTATAAACAAAGCCATTGCCCAATTTGATTGCTAGAACTACAAAATGATTTTTTCGGTCCATCCCGTACATCATTTGCGCCGACGGAGCATATTGAGCCCGTCCGTCCTGAGCTGTGTAGTTTCCGACTTCAGAGAAGTCCGATGCGTAAAGCTCAGAATTTTCGAAAGTTCGGACCTCCCCGAGCAATTCCTTAACTTGTTCTTTCTTCAGTCCTGTTTTAAATAAAGGTTTACCCATGGGTAAACGCTTTAAATTATGACCCAAATAGGTCCGTCTTAAATCTGCGAAGTAGTGATCATCGGTCCAATTGGTCAAACCTTTTGGAATGGGATAGCCCGTCATGTGGCTATAGAGACTTCCGATGTCGCCAAGAGTAGTTATGGGTAAGCCAAAAATTTCTTGAGGGATGATCAGGGATGAGTTGACAGTTGCTCGACTTAAGAGATCTACGATTTCTTTTACGACCATTTTTTGAGCCAAGGACCCAGGAAGTGGAAGGGGACCACGACTTATAGATTCTGCATGAATTCCGTCATAGGCAAAACTTCGAGGATAATTTTGGATCTCTCCCTGAATCGCAAGTAAGGCATCGCTTCGGTCTTTAGGGGTCGGATCAAACTGAGGAAGCGATACCATAGAGGTAGCCCCAGTAGCTTTAAGTTTTCTCCTGGCGATATCTTCATGAACGCTGCCTATCGAAACTGGCTGATCTCCACCCTCGTTAAATATGCCATCTGGAAAAAGGCCGCCCAAAATCTGGGAGTAAGCCAAATCCAGATCGGGTAAATTTTGAGTTGAAGTAGGGTTTGTATCTAACCCTCTTGATCCGGATCTTAAATAACTAGAACCCTGGCTATCAGCGACTAGACTGTAGTATAAAACAAACGAAACTAAACTGAGTCCAGCGACCACTCGCTTCTTCACCCAGTCTTGCTTAGGATTCGCCCCAGCAGATGAGGATACAAGTAAGACAAGGCACAGCATTGAAACATATTTCTGAGTCATATTGAAGAGTTACTCCATCATTTTTTTTAGCAGCCCGAACCTACAGTAAAGATTTTGATTTCTCAACGTTTTACTTAAAGTAAAAATTCATCTACATCGCGCAGCTGATCCGCTGAGCCCCTCCAATGAAGACAACCCAAAACCTGAACAGGCAATTAGACTCGGGCAAAGTTCCGGTCGTGAATTACTGATACTTTGACTTTCTAGTTGACAGAGTCTTCTGTTTAAGGCATTTTCCGACGCCTATGTACGCAGTGATTGAGACAGGTGGAAAGCAATATCGTGTGCAAACCGGCGATGTCGTTCAAGTTGAAAAACTGGACGGAGAAGTTGGAGCATCTCTTAAATTTGACCAGGTACTTTTTCTAAGTAAAGCGGATCCTGAGAACGCCCAAATTACGATAGGAAAACCCTACGTAACTGGAGCCAGCGTTCAGGCTGAAGTCGTTGGACAAGGACGAGGCGACAAACTTTTGATCGTTAAGATGAAAAGACGCAAGCAATACCGCCGGACCCAAGGACATCGCCAGGATTATACTCAATTCCTCATTACAGGAATTGAAAATGGATCTGACCACGTCCAACTCAGCAGCGAAGAGAAGTTATTGAAATTGAGTAAATTTCAATCTCATCTTAAAGCTAAGGGCCCTGCAGCCACTGCGCCTATCCTAGGCTCACGCAAGCGGATCGCTGCTGCCTTAGCCGCTCAAGGTTCACAAAAAGTTAGTTCATAACTGAGGTTTTAGGTTCATGGCACATAAAAAAGCAGGTGGTAGTTCAAGAAACGGTCGTGATAGTAACCCAAAAATGCGCGGTGTTAAGCGTTTTGGCGGGCAAAAAGTAAATGCGGGTGAAATTCTTGTCCGTCAAGTAGGCACCCGATTTCATCCAGGCCGAAACGTAGGTTTAGGCCGCGACTTCACACTCTACGCTTTAATTGAAGGCGTAGTGACATTTGAAAGATACGACAGAACTCGCAAGCAGGTTTCTGTCTATGCTCCAGCCGCTCCAGCTGCATAATTCAAATTCTTCTTCGTTGGGAGCGCGAAAATTCTAGAGAAAGAGTAGTTCTCCCTTATGCGATTTATAGATGAAGCCACAATTCGTATTTCCGGCGGTCATGGTGGCCCAGGGTGTGTTAGTTTTCGAAGGGAAACTTTTGCTCCCCGAGGCGGTCCTGATGGTGGAGATGGTGGAGATGGTGGGGACGTGATCCTGACCGCATCAAAACAACTCGGCACCCTCCAAGATTTTCGCTTCAAGAGAATTTATCAAGCTCCCAATGGAATGCATGGCTCAGGTGCCAATAAAGCGGGCCGAGATGGGGAAGACGTTTCGATTCATGTGCCTGTCGGTACCGTCATTCGAGATGCCCAGACCTTAGAAATCTTAGCCGACTTCATTGAAGATGGCCAAGTCTGGATGGCGTGCGAAGGAGGACGAGGAGGCAAGGGCAACACCCATTTTACAACCTCCACTCATCAGGCTCCCAAATTTGCACAACCCGGCGAAGAAGGAACCAACCTAGAAATCAAACTAGAGCTAAAACTCCTGGCTGATGTTGGAATTATTGGTTTCCCCAATGCGGGCAAGTCGACTCTCATTTCACGAGTGAGTGCAGCCCGACCTAAAATCGCGGATTATCCCTTTACAACTCTCACCCCTAACTTAGGTGTAGTGTCTCTGCCCGACCACCAGACTTTCGTCGTTGCCGATATACCCGGCCTCGTAGAAGGAGCCCATCGTGGCATCGGCTTAGGACATCGATTCCTCAAACATATTGAGCGTACGCGCCTCTTTGTTCATCTTCTCGATGGAACCCAACTCCTCGAGGATGCTACCGCGCCACAAGAAGAACGACTTTCGCGAGCACTCGACCACTTGGTCGAACGCTATCAAACTCTTCGCAACGAACTACGCCTTTTCAACGAAAAGCTTCTGCACACCCCAGAAATGGTGGTCCTCAATAAAATTGACCTCTTAGAGTCCGACCCAGATTTGGTCGCTCAGGCCAAAAAAGCACTCAGAGAAAGAATTGCTTCGATTCGAGGGAGCCACCCCCTTCCCCATGAACCCTGGATCGTCTCAGCAGTCAGTGGAGCCGGGCTCGATGAACTCGTTTTTGCTATTCACCGAGAACTCGTTGCACAAAATGACCCTTCTGATAATCAAAAGACCAAACTCCCTGATGATGGAAGTATGCGAGCATGAGTTCGTTTTCTCAGAATCCTCCTCGATGGCATGAAGTGACTGCGGTCTTTGGCGGAAGATTTGATCCGCCTCATTTAGGCCACCGGGAAGCTGTTCGAGGCCTGTTCAAAAATCCAGGAGTCAAGGCAGTTCGCCTTCTTCCGTCAGGGAATCCTCCCCATAAGCCCACTTCGGCTAACATGGAGAATCGCGCAGAAATGACTCGAATCAATTTCCTGCCCATCCCAGGCGAAGGGTTTCCGTCCGAAATTGAAGTCGACTACCGCGAGCTCAACCGCGCAAAATCCGAGCCCGAACGCCCTAGCTACTCGTTTGATACATTAAAAGAGCTTCAAAAAGAGTTCCCCGAAATGGCTTTTGTCCTCGGTGCGGACCAACTTTCTTTACTCCCCACTTGGCACCGCTTCCCAGAAGTTTTAGGCCTTTGCCATTGGATCGTCTTAGAAAGACTCCCTGAAGGCAACGATTTAGCCCACACGACACTTCAGCAGTGGCAATCTAGCGGGCTAATCCAATCTATCCCAGGTCAATCGAAGAATCTCTCCTCCTGGAAAATCTCAATGAATTCTAGATATTTGATCGTTAGTCCCACCGAAGCGGCCAACATATCCTCAACCTCGATTCGAGAAGATATTGCTCGGACTGGATTTCCTGGACAAAATAAGCTATTATCCCCTGTCCTTGCTCACCTGAAGGACCACAAACTCTATGGTATTTAAATTATGTTGATCGCCCAATCCGAAGCATCCTGCCAAGAACCAAACAAAAAACAAGACGCTGAAAAGACTATGCTTGAAAATGTAAAAGACCCTTCCGAAATTAAGGCCCTTCAATGTGCTCGCGCAGCCATCGAAAAGAAGGCCGAAAACCTAAAAATACTCAATTTAACCAACCTATCCGGTTTCACAGATTACTTTGTCATTTGCAGCGGAATGTCAGATCGTCAGGTACAGGCCATCGCTGATTCAGTCGGCCACATCATGAAAACCGAAGGTAAAGAACTCCTTTCTACTGAGGGATATTCAGACGGCCGTTGGATTCTCATGGACCTCGGCGATGTAGTGGTTCATGTGTTTTTGGATGCCCTGCGAGAGTACTATGACCTGGAAGCCCTATGGGCCGATGCTCCCGGAGTCAAGATTCCATCTGAATTTTATGGCCCGGCTGCCAGCCGACTCAACTAGCAGCTACCCGGCAGCACTCCATAGCAAAAGCAAGTGAACGAACGTGCGAATCTATGTTCTCGCATTTGGGAAACTAAAGACACCGGGTCTTCGAGAATCGGCCGACTATTATAAGCGGTTGAGCCGCAGCTGGGTTATCATCGAAGAGATCGAACTTAAACCCCTTTCAGTTCCTCAAAAAACTCCTGCAATTCGGCTTCAAATTCAAGAGAAGGAAGGGAAAATTCTATTAGACCGAATCGGGCGCCAGCCCCTGATTCTTTTGGATGAACTCGGCCAGCAGAATTCCAGTCAGCAATGGGCAAAGAATCTTAGAAACTGGGAGTCTCAAGGCCTCTCCTCTGTCACATTCTGCCTGGGAAGCAGTCTCGGATTTTCAAAGGAAGTCCGTGAACGAGCCTTGACCTCGATCAGCTTGGGCCCTCAAACTCTCCCGCATGAACTCGCGCGAGTGGTTTTACTTGAACAGATTTTTCGGGCCCATTCGATACTCAAAGGGCACCCCTACCACAACGAGGGCTTGTAGCAAGCTTCAGAGTCACTTCATGAAATTCCAAAAACTGAAAATCCAAGTGCCTGGGCTACTTTTCCCAGTTCTTCTTCGTGAGTCAGGAAATCGATCGATATATTAAAACTTTCCCGCCAAAGGAGGGCGGAGGCAAGATGAATGGCATCGAGAGTTCCTCGTGGGAGAGGAAAGCTCTTCGCTCGCTTTAATGGAAGTCTTTTTGTCAAAACCTGCTACTCAAGGCAGAACTTTCCTTGGACCCTAAATCAAAATATGCCAATAGGTAGGCATGAATAGACGCGCTATCCTGATTATTCTGGACGGTTTCGGTATAGGAAAAGACTCCCCCTTTAATGCGATTAAAAATGCCCGAATGCCCTTCTACCGCGAACTCCTCTCCAAGTACCCTCATTCCCAACTCCTCACTCATGGTGAAGCAGTCGGCCTTCCCGCGGGAGTCATGGGAAACTCAGAGGTCGGACACATGACCATGGGAGCCGGACGGGTGATTTTTCAAGACCTGACCCGAATCTCAAAGTCGATCCGGGATCGGGATTTTTTCAACAATCCGGTTCTTAGAAGAACCCTCGAAGCCGGAGCGAAAGCGACTGGACGAGTTCACCTGATGGGCCTACTTTCAGATGGCGGAGTCCACAGTCACACCGAGCACCTCCTCGCTCTCTTAGACTTATGCCACGACTTACAAATTCCTCGAGTCAGCGTCCACGCCTTTCTCGACGGAAGGGATACCCCTCCCGACTCATCCCCCCTTTATCTTGAAAAGCTCCTCAAACACCCTAGTTTTTCTAAGACCCACCCCTCTCAGGCCACTCTGACAACCCTCATGGGACGGTATTGGGCGATGGACCGGGATCACCGATGGGACAGAATCGAAAAAGCCTACCTTGCGCTCACGGGCCAAATCAATTCAACTTTAGAAAACCCACTTCAAGTGATTGAAACCTCTTACGCAGCCGGAAAAACGGATGAATTTATCGAGCCCACTTTATTTTCCCCCGAAGCGAGTATGAAAGATGGCGACAGCGTTTTATTCTTCAACTTTCGCTCGGACCGAGCCAGAGAAATCAGCCGAGCACTCACCGACAAAAACTTTCAAGAGTTTGATCGAAAAGCAGGCTTTCGGCCCAGTGCATTCGCTGGAATGACGACCTACGATAAAACCTTATCGGAAGTCGACGTTGCGTTTCTGCCACAGAATCTAAACCACCTCTTCGGAGAATGGATCGAAGCTCAAGGTCTGTGGCAGTTTCGTCTAGCAGAAACAGAGAAGTACGCCCACGTCACTTTTTTCTTCAACGGAGGTCGAGAAAAACCCTTCGAAAGAGAAGATCGCGCCCTCATATCCTCTCCCAAAGACGTCCAAACCTATGATCTCAAGCCTGAAATGAGCGCTTTTGCAGTCGCAAATGAAGCGACTCGCGTCATTCAACAACAAAAATATAATTTTATTCTCATGAACTTTGCCAATGCGGACATGGTGGGTCACACCGGGAACTATGAGGCCGCTCTCCGAGCCATGGAGACTCTGGATACCTGCCTCGCTCAAGTGATTGGTGCAGCAGAAAAGTGCGGCTACCCTGTCTTGCTCACTGCCGACCATGGGAACGCCGAGGAAATGAGAGATGAACAGGGACGAATTCATACACAACACACTCTCAACCCAGTCCCCGCTCTATGGATTGCACCGAACACGGCGATTGCACCCCAGTCTTCTCGCATCGCTCTGAAGAACGGATCTCTCCGGGACATCATGCCGACACTTTGCCAGCTGATGGGACTGAAAGTTCCCGAAGAAGTAACAGGAAAAAGCCTGATTTAGGATTTTACTTTAGAATACTACTAGAGTGTAAAATTCTATTTAGAACCTCACCGAATCAAAAAGGAACCTTCATGCTAACCCTCCCCAAACTTCCCAAACTTCCGGCGAACGGAAAAATCAACTGTATCGGAGTCCTCACCAGCGGTGGCGATGCTCCCGGAATGAATGCCGCCATTCGTGCGGTCGTCAGATACTCCCTCTCTCAAAAATGCACCGTCAAAGGCATCCTCAGAGGTTATAGTGGGATCTTAAACAATCAAATGCTCGACCTTGGGGCCTCATCGGTGGCTAATATTATTCAACGTGGGGGAACCATCCTTAAAACAGACCGTTGCGAGGATTTTTACAAAAAAAAGGTGAGAAAAGAAGCAGCACGAATTCTCAGGAATGAAGGCATCGATGGCCTGGTCGTCATTGGAGGAGATGGATCCTTCACCGGAGCCCACTTCCTCGAAGAGGAAACAGGATTTCCGGTTCTTGGAATTCCAGGAACGATAGATAATGACATCGCCCTCACTGATGACACGATTGGTTTTGATACCGCTGTGAATACTGCTATTGAGGCTATCGACCGAATCCGCGATACTGCGACCTCTCACGATCGAATCTTCCTGGTTGAGGTCATGGGCCATAGCTCTGGCTTCATCGCACTTCAAGTGGCGATGAGTGGGGGTGCAGAAACGGTGATTCTTCCCCAACAAAACAGTCCTCAAGAATCGATTCACTCCATTTGTAAAACCATTAATCGAGGAATTCTCCGAGGCAAGTCCAGCAGCATCATCGTCGTCGCTGAAGGCCCCAAGCCTGGACTCTCCACTCGACTTGCTTCCCAACTTGCCCGCCAAGGCCATCATGCTCGGGTCTGTATCCTGGGCCATACTCAGCGAGGGGGGACTCCGACCTCTCACGACCGAGTTTTAGCTTCTCTCTTAGGGGCCTCAGCTGTCGCGTACTTACTTTCTGGGCGATCGAATTCGATGGTAGGCATCCAGAATAGCCAGATCACTCTCGTTCCATTTAGACAGGTGATCGGTCACAGAAAAAAAATTCCTTCTGAACTGATCCCATTAGCTCAGATCTTGTCGTCGTGAATTTAACTTTGAGTTGCTTATTTTGAAGTCCAACAAAGCTGATGAACTCTCCTGATGCCGAGTTTTCGCAGTGAATAACGGAGGCGCCGCCTGAGTATACTTTGGCCTGGTGATGTGACGAACTCAAGCATTAAGTTGTACTGGCGAGCCCGCGACGTAAAATATTTTCCCGTCTAATCAAATCACCCAATCATTGCGACGCGCTGCGACCCACACAACGAGCAAGAAAGGGAGAAATCCGAGTAAGGGTACCGAAAAGGCCACTGTGGTCGTAGAAAGTCCAGGCGGAAATGCGACCATTGGAATCCAAACTAGCAGACCATTCGGAAAGAGGCGCCAAATGACCCGAAGAGCCATCATTCGTACGACTCAAATATCCACCCGCTGCTCCTGCCCCCATGTCCGGCATCACAAACCTAATACCATCAATTTCTGCCTGCATGGCATCATACTTTGTGGGAAGCCGCCAACGAACTCCCGGATTGGACAGCGCCCCCATATACCCTTTGGCCACCTGGTAGATCCCCGATCCATAACTTTCATATACAGCCGTCGTACTCCCCGGAGTGAGAGTATTTGTCGTCCAAGTCCCTCCGCTTCCGCCACAAAGCGTTGAATCCACGTCAGAGCCGTTGAGGGTATTACAAAACCCAACCATCGGTGACAGGGTCACATTCCCATAAGTTTCTGTACAAGCACTCCAAGGTGCCCCTGTATTATTTTGATACGTCGTACTTCCACAGTTTGTTCCCGTACCGCTGGCGTCCACCCCATCAGCATCCGTCGAAACCTGCCCGGATACAGTCCCATTTCCTGAGGCTATACACCAATTGACCCCTCCTCCGTTAGTTCCTCCGTAATTACGCGTCAGAGACGAACTCCAAAGTAACCCTGTCCTACTGTCTTGCCAAACTTCGTAGCAATCCTTAGTGTACTGGTTGGTCCCGGAATTGGGGTAAAGACAAGTCCCAGCTGTCGTTTGGCCTGTTGAAAACACTAAATTCCATGTCGCCTGCCCCTGAAGGCCCGATGTTCCTCCTGTCCACGTTGCCCTTGTCCCGTTTTGGGTTTGGCAATCGACGATCTTCCCTGAAATCGTCGTGATCGTGGTTCCTCCACAGGCTTTCTGGGGCCTTAACCCATATTGGGAAAAGGCAGTAGACAGAGCTGATGAGACTTTAAATCCATCGTCATCTCGCGCAGTTGAGGGCACTTCCCGATAGCCTGCAGGTAGACTTGTTGCCCCGTAAGTGTCATTTTCCTGCGCTTGCGTGATTTGAGCGGGTCTAATCACTCCATCTCGGTTGGCATTGGACTGCATTACCTTAAAAGCCTTAATACAGATCGCCAATCCAACCCCTCCTGTGATTGTCGCACTACTGCAAATATTTTCAACCACTGTACAGAACGCTGTACCCGCTACCCCTAAAATCGATGTACCACTGCAAATACTCAATACGACTGGAGAGGCTGGAGAGGCTGGAGAAGGAACATTCACCGCAGGTGCACATCCCCCTATAACGAATCCTCCGAGTAGACTGAAGAGCGGAAAAAGTCCTATCCTCATTTTACTGATTCGCTTCCTTGCCTGAACAAGCTTTAGATCTAAACCTATTTCTCTCTCGGTCTGACTCTCCTGCATTCTAACTCCCACCCCTTTGACCTTGGACTCAATCAAAATAAAGAATTCGCGGCCAAACTATACGAATTAGCTTTAACTCTACCCGAAGGTCCGCCCGAATCTATCAGCAAAAAGATCACGTAAATTAACGGAGACGACACCTGCAAGACTACGGAACACTCCTCGCATGGGCCTGATCCATGTTCCACTTATTCACCTGCTGCATTGTTTGTCGGGAAAGATTCGACCCCACCAGCGACCGTAATTCCTTCCCAATTTGCTCACTTTGCCAATCCAGCCTCCTGCCCTGCCCCGCACTCTGCCCTTCTTGCGGTAGCCCCGTTTGCCCGGAAAGCCCACAAAAACTCTGCCTTCGACCCTGGATTCGTCATGACTCGATCCAATCCTTCTCGGGGCTCTACCTTCTTCTGAATTCACAGTTTCCAGTTTTAAAGAAATGGAAGACCCACCGAGGTTCGCTTTTCGATCGCAGAGTCCTCATTCCAAACCCAAAACTCAGGGCGCTGCTACAGGACTTTCAAGCGCAAGCGATCACCCCCATTCCTCAAGCTTTCAATCGAACTTGGTCCATGAGAGGAAGCCCAGCCGAAAAAATCGCGAGATGGCTGAGCTCAATCACTCAGATTCCGGTGCACCCCCTTCTCCTCTCCCCCACCCTTAGAATAGGACAGCAAATGAAGAGACAAGCTGAATTGGGGATCCTCGAACGCTTGCAAAGCCCGCTTCGATTCTCGCTGGATCCAAACTACAATCTCGCTCCATTCCAACGAATCATTCTCGTCGACGACTTTCTAACCAGCGGGCGCACGGTAGGCCAGGCCGCAAAAACGATGAAGATGGCTGGGATCAATCAAATTCATAGCTTTTGTCTAGGTGTCCGAGCTCCAAAAGAAGTGCCTTCGGTTTAGACAGGTAAAGCCTTACACTGCTTGAGGCACTCAGCACAGCTGTCTGCACATCGCTTACAAGTCTCATGCTTCTTGGCATGCTCGCGGCAAGCGGCTTCACAATCTTCGCAAGCCTCTGCGGCGATTTTCGCCAATTGCTTCAACCGCTTTGAATCCTGAATGGCAGCTTGAGAAAGTGCCCCACAATAAATCATCATTTCGCGAACGGATTTAGCGCATTTCGCCATAGAAGTGTCGCCGGAAGACATCATTTCGAAACAATGCTGAAGACAAGCCTCACCTTGGGCGACACAATCCAAAGAAGCAACCACAAGAGCCGACCCTGCGGCACCATTCCCATGGTGCTTATGCGAAGGCATAACTCCCTCAACACTTGAAGAAGTCTCTCCCGCAAACGCTAGCTTAGAAAAAGCAGCTGTAGCAGCAAAGGCTGCAGTTGTTGAAATAAAATTTCTACGATTTGTGTCTTTTATATTTTCCATAAGGGATTGATTTTACATCGCCTCAAAAATCATTACAACCGAATATTCTCGATGTATTTTAAATAAAACTACTTGTATCCCACTAATAATATGTAAATGCACCACTCAAACTAACAGACTGAGTACCGGGGCAGCTCACCCCTACAGCTGCACTTCCAGTAGAGCCCGTGGCGCCAGCGGTACAAGTCAGTGTATTCGAAGAAGTGACGGAAACATTTGCGCACGACACCCCTCCCAACGTTACGGTCGTTCCGGAAACAAATCCTAATCCCGTGAGAGTGACCGTCGCTCCACCCAAATGACTCGCAGAGCTCGGACTGACGGCCGCTACTTGGCAGGCGCCATAATAAAGAATGACGGATCCGTTGGCACCAGAACTACCCGATGCTCCGCCTCCGTTGGATGCGCCTCCAAGACCTGCGCCTAAATTATCAAAATCGGTAACGTTCGCTTGAATTTGATAGTTACCCTGTTGATTTGTAAGCTCGATCACTCCAGACCCTCCCGTGTAACTCGAACCCCCACCCCCTCCCGATACTTGTAAATTTTGGGGCGTGCAACCTCCCCCTCCACCGAAGTATCCGCCCCCACCGCCCCCCCCC
>JANNCA010000031.1:0-4964 GCA_031386075.1 Oligoflexia bacterium | reverse complement strand
GGTCAGGGATGGGCAGGAAATCCGTGATCTCCAACGTGATAACGAAATCCTCCTTCAGGAATGAGTGATCGCTCGTAAAGCGCCACCATGGATTAATTCAAACAAGTCGAACGAACAGAAGGCTCAAGCAAAACCATTAGGACCCAAGAATAGACACGCACCGCACACTCGGCAAAGTCCAACAGACTTTGACCGTCAAGTTGAAGTCATTGCCAATAAATGTTCAAAGTGTCGAGGCATTCTCCACCCGCCTTCTCATTGGCACAGTCATGCACAGATCGATTTGGCACAAGTTTCACCTACAATCACAACTGAATATAAAATAGGCTGGAGCTACTGTCTTGAACTCACACTAGGAAAGATCCAAAAACTACTCTTGGAAGAATATCAGCTTAAAATCAGCACTGGCGAGTAACCAGAAATGATCTCCAGAGTGGCGAGAAAATATAAAGCAACTTAACGGTACCCAGGGAACGATGAAGTCATAGATTTCAAAAACTCAGTAAAGGTCTTTTATGATCAGACGATTGTTCTGAAAAACAGAAAGTCCATGTGGAATGACAATAATGTTTTAGATCTGAGGCGCCTCAAGGACAGAACAACCAAATTTGCTATGCAAACCTATCACAACCCTAGCCTGAAAGTCCTCGCGAGAAGGATGTACAAATTTAGGAATGAACTCTATACATAAGAATTTACAATTTATTTTTGAGATGCTCCGCTACTTTCTCAGTAGTGTAACTCGCCCTACAAGATGTCAATTACTTTTTCGCCTCTTTGCGATTGATTTGAAATTAGTACTGCTTTTGGTCAGAGGTGCACAATCTCCATGTTACCCCATTTCTCTCTTAGGTATTCCACGACTAGGCGGCGATGACAGTGGTGGGGTTTGTCCTCGCTACAAAGTAAGCATGCGTTATTTAGTAACCCTCGAGGAAGTACCTCCTCAATCCGGCGTGTTTTCATAAGGTCGGTGAATTTTTTTTCGTACACTGACCAGCTTCCATGTTCTCCCTTGTATTCATCTAGGATTTCTCCCGTTGGGGCAAGCTCTGGTTTGTGTTCGTATGGAATATTACAAAGAGACTTGAGAAAAAACTGTAGATCGCTTTTCTTTGCGAATCCAGCAAGTTGAGATACGTTATTGAGTCGAACATCTACAAGACGTTGTACTTCAGATTCCTTTAGACGAGAGAAAAAATGCTCAGCGGTGGTTTTAGTGAAGCCAATTGTGAATACCTTCATTGGGTTCCTGTCGCTTGGTGTATATCTTTTCTCGATTTGGTCTCATCTACGTAAGCAATTACTTCAGCCTGAAGTGTATATGCTTCTGTCAAGATATCGGTACGGGCTTTAAATAAAGTATCTTCTGATATTTTGAGTTGTCCTAGTAGACGGGTCATTGCTTCATCATGAGATTCAATTGCACCACTTGCGAGGATGTGCCTAAGTTCTACACTGTGATCCACTAAGTGCCGACCAACAAGAATTGTTCGATGACAGGCAAGAGGATCTTTTTCAGAGCAGAGTAGCGCGATCTTGTGAGTCCGCATCCCCTTAATTAGTCGCTGGAGTCCTTCCTGAAATAGGTCTGTACATGCTAACCGATCGTATTGAACTTTGTTTGAGACATAACAGGTCCTGTCCTTTGAGCGCGCACCGAGTTCCTTTCCTAAGAAAACGTATTGGACTTGATTCGACTTTAAGGACCTACTGAGTATCTCGCGATTGAATTGTGGGCAGTATCGACTATAGGGCTGAGATCGAACATCTGCCACCGCCGTAATTTCATGGTGCCGAAGCAATTCTAAAAAATGCTCTATAGAATGATTTGAATGCCCAATCGTAAAAATACAATCATTCACCATTCTCTACCCCTTAACTAGGTGTAATAATCGCTGCAACTAGTTTATACGCATAGTGTAGGTACATTTCACCAAGACTAATGCAGAGAATAGCCTCTTGTATTGGATACTCGCCGTCCCCTTGTCCAAGGTACTTTAAAACAGCCACCGGATCAGTTACCGAAAGTTTATATTGGCAGTTATTATGTTCAAACCGGGCACGAACTCTTCTGCGAGGATTGTCAAATTCAGCTACCTCAACAATAACGGCAACATTAAGTAATGTTGGTTCTATCAAATAGAATGATCGCTGAAGACCTGTGGCAATGTTCTCTGGGACTCGATCGTTTTGTCCATTTGTGGACGAGTGTCCATTTACCCAGAGCGGACCTGTAAAGACTTCGAGTGCACCTTTTACCTCACGCCAAGTCGCTACTCTCTTTTGTACCCAATAGAAGCCGGGATCAATGATATGGTTTTCAGTCTGGTAGGTATGTGGAAACGGGCTACTCAGTGGGACTTCAATAACATGAGTGGGACTTCAATAACATCAAGAAACTTTGGGTCTTGACCATTTTGATATTGCCGATCCTCTTCAGACAGCTCTTCGGTCGGTCTTGCGCTCACCGGACGAATCCAGTCGCCAAAGCCAGTGGCATTAACTTCTCGTCCAGCAACACATCGGCCGGCCATTTTTCTCGAATTTGCAAGACAGAGAATCTTTTTCGTATACATTTTCAATCGCCTACTACCACACCCTAACATTGAGTTTATAAATATCTAGTGTTCTAAAACCATAATATATTTAAAGAAACTCACGAGTACCTAAAGAATTGTCATTATCCAACTCGGAAATTTAGGTTTTTGAGGCTTATCCATGTATGATTTCCTACTGCAATTCCATCTCTGACGGGTGAAGATCAGATTACATAATTCCTTGTATTTTAATGTCATTGCGAGAACACCTTCAGAACGTCAGTTCTAGACGGAACTACAGTCGCAAAAAACGGTTAAAAACAGGTGCTGTCGGTAGGGTGGGACGTAACACCAGCTTAGAACATCGGATGTGGAGAAAGTGAATCTCTATGGTAGAAATCAAATTTAGATAGATCTGAATTGAACTTGGATTTTTAAATAACCTTATGAGATTAGTCAAAGCTACACTCTCCTAATTCTACTATTTTTTTAGAGGTCGTCACCCTAAGTAGCCGTGTCCCTTTCAGTAAAATTTGCAATGAAATCTCAACATTAGTCCATGCTCCAGAGAGAACTGGAATGGGTTTTGTAATAATCGATAATGGAGTCTTAATTGTCACTCGATCTAAAAATGTTCTTGATTGTGGCACAACCAGACGTTTACTAAATTTAAGCAGTAATTCAGATTCTTTTATATATTTAATTTATTTATAAATAGATAACTGTCAAAAATGTCAGCGTCAACTTTAATTAATGAAATGCCATTTTTTGAATAACAACTTAAGTTGATCATATGGAAGTGATCAATAGTTTTCTGATATCCAATGAGGGCTTATAAAAAATCTATAACAACAAGGATAACTGCAATAAGCTCAATACCTCTGTATCTCTCATGGAGACCCGATTATAGAATTGGTTATTTTTTGATGAAGGCCGGCGGGTATGTTTTGTGATGCTGGCAGTAGACTACCAGAATCATTAAATTTCCCAAAAAAGGTCTGTCCTTCATGGCCTTTGGTAAATTGTTGGACAGAGTCCGCAAGAGCGTTTGTTGTTGATATTATCGTACCATCTGAAAAACTTTTTCCTGTTGATAGATGAACCGCCTCTTTGGCAAAGTTTGAGCAAGGCGCTCCTACTTGCCATCCTCCATCACCTTTTTCAAATGACTTATTAATAAAATCTTTTACTGCAGACTCCTGAGCATCCGTCAAATTGAATTTAACACTGACGTCCGCACGTGCTCCCTTCGTTGACTCTAAATCTTTAAAAACGCCATTACTTCCAAACTCTTCCCTTGTATTCCCCCATGTTCCAAAAGTATGTCCTTTTGGGGCACCATCTTTTTGATAATTGATCCATTCATGTCCATCAGTTTTCTCTCTACTGCCACGGCTCACATTTAAACTGAGAATCCCACTCAACCCACTCGGATCCACAAAGCTCATTGGATTCCCTTTGGCATAACTATAGAGATTGCACTCATGAGGGCTATCCAAACATTTCTCAGGACTTTCCAAAAACAATGGATCCGGGGTGTGAAAGCGCTTGAGAACAGGATCATAGTCCCGGTGCGCCATCCGGTAAGACCCTAGGTCTTCGTCAAAACCCTAAAGCGCATAATCAGCTATTCGAGAAATTTCACTCCTTTGAGTCCGCTCTCCGTAAGCACTAGGGAGACTCAATGTTTCTAGCTCATTTAGGATAATGGATCCCCTCCTATCTGCTGTGACTCCCATCGGCTTGCCATCCCTCAATAGATCAACCAAGGTTCCTGAAACTTTAAGGGGCTCATAGAGTGATTCCCCATCAAAAATAGAATCATCCTGATAAATTTCCAGAATCAACCCACCCATTTTTTTGAAAATCCTGATCCCCTTCTCATCGTAACCGTACTCAATCAAAGGTTTAGGAAAATTCACGACCTCGCCCACTCGGCCCAGGGCATTATAGGTCAAATGAGTTGACCCCACACCCGTTACTCGCCCGCTCGGATCGCTCAGGTAAGGAGTCGCTCCAAAACTCAAAGAAGAGCCCGTTTTTGTAAAATTTAATATTTTATCCTGATTCGTCACTTTCGTCATCAGCCCAACCGAATCATAGTGGAATCCTTGGGTACATCCTGAACCCTCCTGAGAGGAACTCAAAAAGCCCCTAGGATCTGAATAAGAATAAGTTCTCTTTAAGCCATCGACGAACTCCTGCTCAATCAACCCTCTGTCATTCATACTCCAGTTCAACTCAAATTTCTTTGAAGATGACTTAAAAGTTTTTGAAGCACCGTTGTTATGATGAGTCCATTCATCCTATTCCCAATTCCACTCGTGAGCTACTCCAAGAGGATCGGAACATCTTGCCAAGATCCCTGCGAATTTTTCCGTAAATGAGCCGCTGGCGGTGTTTTGGTATAAAGACTAGGTGATA
>JANNCA010000022.1:0-4755 GCA_031386075.1 Oligoflexia bacterium | reverse complement strand
CGCAATTTTCGTGATTGAATGGCTTCGCCTTCTTTACCTGCAAGTGGGGAGGTATTGACTGAGAAAATCATCCCTAAGGTTGGCTTTTCTACATAAATCCTAGGAAGTGCCGCCAAAGAGTCAGCGCCGACCAACGTATCCCCAATTTCAACCTCTTCGCTGCCTGCAATGACTCCGATATCCCCGGCGTGAAGCTCGGTCACCTCGGCTTGCTTGAGCCCTTCAAAGGTATAGAGCTGACTGACTGAAAAATTTTGATTCTGAGGATTTCCGTCGAGATCAATGCCACGTCGAGAGACTTTCTGATTCTTTCGAACCGATCCCGAAAAAATTCTCCCAATAGAAAGTCGTCCCACATAGTCCGAATAGGAAAGATTGGAAACCAGCATCTGAAGTGCAGGTTCGGTACTGACTTTAGGTGCTGGAATGCATGCTAAAACTTGGTCAAAAAGAGGCTGTAAACTTCCTTTAGCCGTGCCGGCAACTAAATCAGGTACTTGTTTAAAATCTAAAGTACACCAGCCCTGTCGAGCGCAGGCGTAAATGATCGGGAAATCTGCCTGATCTTCACTAGCCCCCAACTCGATGAACAAATCAAAGGCTTGGTTCACCACTTCTTCAGTTCGAGCGTCGGGTCGATCGACCTTATTCACAACCAGAATGATCTTCAAACCCTGTGACAAAGCCTTGTGTAGAACGAAACGGGTCTGTGGAAGAGGCCCTTCGGCGGCATCGATCAATAATAAGGCGCCATCGACCATCCCCATGATTCGCTCCACTTCGCCTCCGAAGTCGGCGTGGCCAGGAGTATCCACAATATTGATCTTGGTATCCCCTACTCGAACGGAGGTATTTTTCGCTAAAATCGTAATTCCTCTTTCGCGCTCCAGATCCATCGAGTCCATAACACGGTCCTCGACTAACTGATGCTGCTGAAAAGTCCCCGCTTGCTTGAGGAGAAAGTCAACCAAAGTCGTTTTACCGTGGTCGACGTGAGCGATAATACATACGTTACGAATTTTTTGAGGTGTTTCCATTGAATACTTCTTTACTCTACTTTTCTATTTTAGGGTCTATTTTTTGTTAATTTTTCGGTTTTATTTTTACAATTATTCTTGTTTGAGGGCAGTTACGAGCGCCTCACAAGTGGCTTTTGCATCGCCGAAGACTAGGGAACAATTGGGATAATAGAACAAAGCATTGTCTACACCCGCATAGCCTGCTTTCATGGACCGCTTACTGACAAATATTTGCTTTGCCTTATAAACATCGAGTATGGGCATCCCATAAAGAGGGCTCGATTTATCACTTTTAGCAGCTGGATTGACCACATCGTTGGCCCCAATCACTAATCCGACATCTGTCGCAGAGAACTCACTATTAATTTCTTCCATTTCAAAAACAGAGTCATAGGGTATATCAGACTCTGCTAATAACACATTCATGTGTCCCGGCATCCGCCCAGCGACAGGATGAATTGCAAACTTCACTTCAATTCCTTTTTCAGTTAATAACTCATACAGTTCCTTAATTGCGTGTTGGGCTTGAGCCACTGCCATACCATAACCGGGAATAATAATCACCTTTGATGAATTCCCGATCAAAAATGCAATATCTTCTGCAACAGCTGACTTGACCCCTTTGCCCGCCACCTGAGCCGCCGCAGCCTCGACTGGAGCCGCTCCAAAGCCCCCAAAAATCACACTCACGATGGATCGATTCATTGCTTTGCACATGATATAAGAAAGAATGGCTCCACTGCTCCCCACCAATGCCCCTGTTGTGACCAAAAGCGGGTTCGATAATATAAATCCGGTTGCAGAAGCAGCCCAGCCTGAATAGGAGTTGAGCATCGAAACCACTACTGGCATATCAGCGCCACCAATCGGTAAAACAAGTAAAAAACCTAAAAGCAATGAAATCCCCGTCATCACAGTGAACGACATTACGTCCCCCGTGCAGGTAAAATAAATTCCAAGCCCTAACATTAAAAGGCCAAGGATCAAATTGACAAAATGCTGCCCCTTAAACACAAGGGGATTCGACTTTAAAATCTCTTGAAGCTTCCCAAACGCAATCAGCGAACCCGTAAATGTAATCGCGCCAATGACACTGCCCAGAGCCAGTTCAACCATCGCCACGGGATTGAGCTCACCCCCATCACGATGGGCTAGGAATGTTCCAAATGCCACCAAAACGGACGATAAGCCAACAAAGCTATGAAGTGCCGCGACCAGCTGGGGCATTGCGGTCATACTGATTTTTAAACCCAGTCCAGTTCCGACGAGGGCTCCTCCCACTAAACCTGAAATCACCCAAGTGTAATTTTTTACATCAGGATGAAACAGAGTCACCACGACTGCAATGAGCATCCCAGCCATAGCCGAAGCATTTCCTCGAAGCGCTGTCTTAGGTGAACTCAGGCCTTTTAGCCCAAAAATAAATAAAACCGTTGCTACGAGGTAAGCCAGCGCAAAAAAATCAGGACTCAATACCATCATGATTATTCTCTACTTTTTCTTCTTAAACATGGCGAGCATTCGATTGGTTACAACGAATCCACCAAAAATATTAATAGAAGCCAAAAACACTGCCAAAAATCCGATTAACTCAACCCACATCGAACTGACCGCACTTACTCGACCTGCCACAAAAATGGCGCCCACCACAACGATGGCACTAATTGCGTTGGTTACTGCCATAAGAGGAGTATGCAAAGCTGGAGTCACACCCCAAATCACATGGTAACCCACGAAACAGGAGAGGACAAAAACATATAAGGCAATCATTGTCGGTGACATTTATCGATTCCTTTTCTTTTCTCAGGCCTTCTTGAGGCTTCCCTGCCGTATATCTCCTCGATAGGTGACTAGCGAGGCAGCAATAATATCGTCTTCGAGATTTAGATTTACTTTGTGGTCCTCTGTTTGATTTTCAACAATCAGACTTAAAAGTGCAATCAGGTTCTGAGCATAAAAATTACTCGCATCAGCAGGCATCAGGGAGGGATAATTCGTCAATCCCACAAGAATCACCCCATTCTTTACAACAACTTGATCCGCAACGGTCAATGGACAATTCCCCCCATTGGCCGCGGCCATATCGATCACGACAGACCCAGCTCTCATTCCTTGAATCGCCTCTTCTTGAATCAAAACGGGAGCCTTACGCCCTGGAATATTCGCCGTGGAAATAATAATATCACATTTCTTTAAGCAATCCGTCAAAAGCTGTTGCTGACGTTTCTTCGCTTCTTCAGAAAGCTCTTTAGCGTACCCACCGACCCCTGCGCCCTCTTCTCCGAGATTAAGCTCTACAAACTTAGCGCCCAGCGACTGGATCTGTTCTTTGACTTCCACCCGAACGTCGTAAGCCTCGACAAGTGCACCCAAACGCTTCGCTGTTGCAATCGCCTGTAGCCCCGCCACTCCAGCTCCTAAAACCATCACTTTGGCTGGCTTAGCAGAACCCGCTGAGGTCATCATCAGAGGGAAAAACCGACCATATCGACTGGCGGCCTCCAAGACGGCTCGATATCCTGCAATATTTGCTTGGGACGAAAGAGCATCCATAGATTGGGCTCTTGAGGTTCGAGGAATCATCTCCATGGAAATGGAATCGACTTGAGCTTGAGCGAGCTTCTCTAAATAATCGTCTTTCAGGTAAGGCTCAGAAAATGAAATTAAAAGAGTTCCTTTGCCAAGCAGTGCAATCTCATCAACATGAGGGCGATGAATCTTGACGACAACTTCTGCATTCCAAGCCGCACGGACGTCGGTCAACTCGACTCCTTCGATCGCAGAATACTCTGAATCTGGAAATCCGGCTTTTACGCCACAGGAACGCTCAACAAGTATTCTGAATCCCTTTTTACAAAGCTTTTTAGCCGCATCAGGGGTAATCCCTACACGAGCTTCGTTGGGTCGGATCTCTTTGGGGAGCCCTAGGGTAATTGTCTTCATGCCTTTGGCATCGTCAGGACTCGTGTTTTTCGTATTACTCACAATTTAGTTCTCATAGTGGGGTTGTTGCCAGTTATATAGCTGATCAGAGAAGTTTCTCCTACTTGAATTTTCATACTATCTCCCTGTGGGTTTGAAGCAACTGAACATACCAATCGGGCGGAGCAAACTTCTCCTTTGGAAACGGGAGTCGATTGATTTCAATTTCTTCCATAAATGTCGGAATATAGCCCGTTGGAATCATTTCACCGACTATCTTACCTTCTTGAGTCTTGCCTCTTTGGATAAACTTATAAATATCTCGAATTTGATATCGACCCGCATCGTCGACCTCGGGCAGAACTTCTGAAATATGAGTCACTCTCCGAGAGCCGTCGTGCATTCGTTTAATTTGGGCAACCAGGTGAATAGCCGAAGCAATTTGCCGCCTAATCGCCGCAATGGGAACCTGAGTATCTCCCATCATCGCAAGAGTTTCTAGTCTCACTAAAGAATCATAAGGAGTATTCGCATGGGTCGTTCCCATAGATCCACCGTGTCCAGTATTCATGGCGGTGATCAGATCTAAAGCCTCCGGCCCTCGTACCTCTCCAACGACGATCCGGTCTGGCCGCAAACGAAGAGCAGACTTAATCAAATCAGCAAAAAAAATTACGAGCTTCTTATTTACGTTTTCCTCAAACAAAGTCTGCATATCGGCTTGAATAATTTCCGTTGTAAGCGGGGGGATAACGTGCTGGTTTGTATTTGCTACCTCGGCAAGATATGTATTTTCATTTCCTCCTTCAACTGT
>JANNCA010000417.1:0-2803 GCA_031386075.1 Oligoflexia bacterium | reverse complement strand
TTCACGAAAGAGAAGGCACGGGATAAGTTCGAGCGATTCTACCAAGACATCAGGAAGAACTAACTTTATAGAGTACTAGACCGGGAGTCGAACTGGAAAACTCAATAAAATCTAAAACATCGCGGTGGTTCGTCCAGCATTCCACTCGGTCCAAAAAAAGCACAAAAAAATAGGCCAAGTATTTCTACATACTTGGACTTAAATAGTTTATATTTAAAAATGGTGGACCGACCGTTATGTTAGGCGAATCGCTCTAAGTTTTATGATTTTATTGTGTTTCCTGTCTACCCTCATGCGCAGAAACCGCAATTTTACAGGGATTTGTACTTGGAAGAGGGTCTATCTGCCGCACAAATTGCGGATCGAATTGGCTGCTCCAAGACTGCCGTTCTAGAGAAACTGAGGAGGCAGGGTATCCGGAATAGACCAGGTAGAAAGACTGACCCCAGCAATTATAAGCTCCATGAACCACCCTATGGCTTCTCCAAAAGAGATGGAAAGCTGGTCGTCAACAAAGCTGAAATGCGAATTTGTCGGATGGTTGTGGAACTTCGGGAGAAGGGAGGAATGTCGTTTAGAGCAATTGGATTAGAGCTTGAGGAGCGGCATTTGACGAATAGAAGGGGACTGCTCGTGTGGAGTCACGGGACCGTTGGGAGAATTTTCAGAAGATGGGCCGGTAAACTCTGATTCTGCTCCTATTTTGGCGCGGCAAAAGCCCCTCAAAAAATGTTTTGACTATCGAAACAGCGTGAGCCAGGTCACTCTCAATGCCGACTTCATCAGCGAGGCGTTGAAATGGTCTCCCAATCAACAGGAGCATCTGAAATTCATTTGGAAGTTCATCTAGGAAGAGTTCTTGATCGATAGAAAGGGAAGTTATAGTAGTTATTAAAAGGAAGACTAGGGTATAGGCCTAAGGAATCGATTGAATGACTGTACATCCTGAAATTCTCCACCTTAAAATCACGCTAATCGATAGCGATCCTGTTATATGGCGGCGAATTCAAGTTCCGACTCGTTTGTCGCTGAAGAAACTGCATGAGGTTATTCAAGTTGTTATGGGCTGGCAAAACTCGCATCTTCACCAGTTCATTTTGAACAATAAACGGTATTCAGATCCAAAATTTGAGATGGATGAGTATGCTGAAGACGGTGATGAAGCAGTAGGCGATACTTCTCGATTTAGACTTTCTAGCATTGATGGAGCCGCTAAAACGTTTTTGTATGAATATGATTTTGGGGATGATGGCGGCATGAGATCCGTATCGAAAAGCGATTAATAGTTGATGAAAGTATGAATTATCCCGTATGCATCGGGGATGAGCGTGCCTGCCCTCCAGAGGACTGTGGTGGACCTGGCGGTTACGCCAGTCTTGTTGGACAGATCACAAATTCGAATGATCCCGACCATGATTCTATGTTGGAATGGGTGGGTGGGTTTTTTGATCCCACAGCCTTTGATCCAAATCATATCAACCGGGAACACCTTTGGCGGAAACGTTGGTGACTTTGTTCTAGGGGCAGATCTTGAAATGTACGGCGACTTTGCTTTTATAGTGTTTCCAAGTTCTGTCGATCGAAGAGTGTCCGAGCCACTGGCTGACATTCTCCAGATTTTGATGAAGAGAAAGCATTAGGTCGGTAAAATCCTTTCTGCCTCCATAGAGAGTTGTGTTTGATCCGAAGTGGAGCTTTACCAGTTTCGTGCGAGGGCGGTCAAAGATGTCTGATTGGATGATTTCAAGGGCACGTTTTTGTTCATCTAGGAAAAGAGGGATTAATTTCCAACGAAATCTTGGAGGCACGGACACCAGCTTAGTTTGAAATACCCAGAGTACAGGAGTACCATCATCCGTAATAAAGATGCGGAAATTGTTCTTGTTTTTGACCTGATCGACCTCCATAGGCCTCAATTCGAGCCAAACAGTGAGATAAATCCAGTTATAATATTTTTCTTTGAACTTATCTCTGTTCATAGCGAGTTGATTTGGAGAGATGGGGTCTGATTGCTTTCCTCGTCCTGCTGTCTTTTCAAAATAGGCATCGATAAGGCGGCTCTTTTCATATCCACGTGGAGCAGGAATAGAGAAAAATGGAGTTCCCAATTTACGAGCAAGAAAAAATCCCCAAAGATTGAGAATTCCTAGAATTTTTCGGATGTAAGAAAAACTGCATTTTCTTTTATAAAAATAGTCATAAAACTGGAGATACTCGTCATACCAATCACGCGGATCATGTTGAATCTCAAGAATCATTTCTTGGGCCTTTCACCAATGTGAGAGATGCTTACTCTTTTTGAGTCGCTCTTGAGACCGTGCAAAGATGTATCGATTTTCGAATTCTTTTTTGTAGATCTCAGGTAAATAGGCAGAACACTTCTTATCAAAGGTTTGTTGTTCAACCTCGATAGACTTTCGTCGTTCTTCTTGGCGCCTGAGTTCAAGCTGGGAATTAAGTTGCTGTTGACGTAATTTTGCTTGGGCGAGATTCATTGTAGATCTGAACTTGAGCCCTGGCCATCGTTCAGGGGGAATGTCCCATTCTTTCTTAGGTTTTTTTGCCTTTGGATTAAGGATAGACTTCCTTTTGTACGTTACAAACTGAACCTTCCAATGCGGTGGCTTTTTCTTTTGAGGTAATGCTCGAATATAGTAACCCATGATCCTTCTTCTCCTTTGAATTCCTATCGGGCTGTGGAGTGAAAATTAGCAAAAAAAGCCAGCTATTGAATTTGAATTGGACGTGATAGACTGGGGTAACTAGTTGATACTAAAAGACTAGACATAGGAAAGACTGAGAA
>JANNCA010000414.1:0-6086 GCA_031386075.1 Oligoflexia bacterium | reverse complement strand
CATAGTGGCTACCTTGATTTGATCAAAGCCCATCTTCTGAGTCAACTGAACAGCTGCTTCTCGCGCTTCGGGTGAAGCCTCCACGGGCAAGGTAAAGGCAAGCTGGATGGCCCCATCATCCATAATGTCGCCATAGGGTCTAAGTTTCTTTAAATTGACTTCCGCTACTTGAGACATATCATTTCCCCTGCAATTAGCTGAATATTCTAAAGTAATTCAAAAAAAGGATTCAAATAACCAGAATTCCTAGGAATCACGCCCTCAAATCCTTTCCCTCCGGTGGGTGTCCGCTTCACTTCAGCAAAGGCGCGATCTTCGATAGCTTGAAACAATCCCTTCCCGTTAATCAGGGTCAAATGCTCATGAGTTTTCTCTAAAACTTGAGCAGCCCAATTCTCGATCATTCCCGAGCTCTTATATTGAATTTCGCTCCCAAGATCCTTAGCCCCATTGAAGATATACTTAGCATTCTTGATGCTCATCCACCGATCTTGAAGGAGAGGCGTGTGCATGGCTTCAGTCGGCATTCCTAAAAGCTGAATGGTTTGACCCGTCAGTACCCCCACAAAATTAAACATCGCGTCCATCAAGTGGCTATAAAAAATATCCCCACACTTATAGCGAGTGGGTGGCATAAATTTGATCGGAGATTTTGGAAAAATATCTCGAGTCATCTGAGCTCGGGCGATTTCTAACAAAAAAACATTGGGATGTTCAGGATTCATTTCTTGGGCATGTCCCAATCCCATCAAGTCTTCGGTCATATGAGCATGAAGCGCAAACCGTTCATTGATAAATTGGGAAGCCAAAACTTGATGGCCATTTTCAATTGCGTCGGCAGTCGTTAAATAATTATCTTCCCCAGTGTGAATGACTATTCGAGATAGAGCGATAATTCTTCTCGAAAAATGCTGATCAATCAAAGTCCGTTTCATGTTGATGTCACGAAACAATATCCCGTACATTGCGTCATTCAGGAGAAAGTCCAGTCTCTCCATTGCCCCTAAAGCAGCAATCTCAGGCATACATAAGCCCGAGCAATAATTCGTCAAGCGAATGTATCTCCCTAATCGATGCCCTTCTTTGTCCAAAGCTTCACGCATGATTCTAAAATTTTCTTGAGTAGCATAAGTACCCCCAAAACCTTCTGTCGTTGCGCCGTGGGGTACAAAATCTAGAAGAGACTGTGCTGTACTCCTGATCACCGCAATTGCATCTGCCCCGGCCTGGGCAGCCGCTTTTCCTTGGATGACGTCTTCATAAATATTCCCTGTGGCAACAATGACATAAATCAAAGGACCATTCTTACCCGTAGGATCAAATGAATCAGAAAGATTTTTTCTAAGCTGGTCCCTTTTCTGTCGCTGCCTGACCAATAAATCGACCGCATTCTGACTGAGCTCAACGGCTCTTGCCTGAATGTCAGTAATAGGGGCGAGAGGAAGCCGGCCCAGATGAATTTTTTGAGATGTGACTGCCGCAGCCAATTCATGAATCGACATCTGAGTCTGAATCATTCCGTTCACGAACCAATGGAGTACCCCAAAGCCCAAGAGACCTTCTTGTCGCAGATTTTCTACGATGATATTGGCTTCAGGAAACCACTGCCCCCCTTCCTGCTGAACCGCCCCATTCACGCCGATCAACCTGAGTACGGCTCTCTCGATAGCGACAGTCGTATGAGTGTCAATGAGACTTTCAATCGGCCTTGCAATGCGATCTGCTAATTCTCGACATTGGTCGATGACCTTCTTGTCCAGGGCGAGATGAGCCATTTTATCCCCTCTTTGAAATGAGCCTAACCATAAATAGTACTAAAAAGTTGAAAAAGTTCTGCACTTTCTCTCATCATGTTCAAGGCTAGATCCGCATGCCCACGTGTGTATCCGTTTCCTATTCGAAGGTCCACATCGGCACCGACCCCCTCTGCCCCGAGCGCAGCCCGAGTAAAGCTAGTCGCCATACTAAAAAAATAAACGATCCCCCCTGACTTGCAGGAAAGGATACAAGACATCTCAGTCTCCGGAACATTCGCTACATTGATGACTAGATCAGCCAGCTTTCCCTGGGTGGCCTGAGCTACTTTCTCCATTGTGACAATTGCATTTCTTGCATCAGCCTGAATCACTACGTCCACAAAAGAAAGGGCAGATAACCGCTGAATCGCTTCTTCAGAATAGTCAATCGCTATAGTCTTCACATTTTGCACGCGCTTAGCTTCGTACAAGCAAAGGACGCCCGACTTCCCTCCCCCACCGATGACAACTACCGTTTGCCCCTCTTTCACTAAACTACGGGTTTGAGCAGGAGCTCCAGCAACATCCAATACGGCTAGTGCTAACGAATCGGGAATATCATGGGGCAATTTCGCGAAAAGTCCCGAGGCAAACAAAACCGCGTGACCTTCGATATCGACCCGATCAGTTTTTTTGTGTACCCGTAGAATCTTGCGAATATGAAGTGGGGTTAAAGAAAGAGAAACTAAAGTCGCTATTCGGTCACCCACACTTACGGGTTTTTCATGAATCGGAAAAGCAGATCCAATTTCAATCACTTTTCCAATGAGCATGCCGCCAGAACCCGTAACTGGATTGTGATGTTTTCCGCGGTTTTTCACCAAGTCGAGAATGTGACTTTCAATCTTTTCTATTTGCCCACCGCAAACTGAAGATATTTGATGAAAACTAGCAGAATCGATATTTAAACTTTCCACCTCAATCAAAAGCTCATTTTCTTTAAGGGGTAAAGATGGATCGAGTTTCTCGGCCTGTTGAGGCAAAACCCCTTCCGGAGTCACGACCCGATGAATTCCGAATCGATCTAGCTGCCTTCTTTTTATTTCCACATTACTCATCCGCACCCCTTTTTCCTCTGTGTAGATTTTAACTCAGTTGCGTCCTCAATGCCTTTTGAATGCGTTCTTCCGCCATTCGATCTGCTACCACATGAGTGGGCAATTGATCTTCACGCGCCCTTTCAAGCAAATGAGTCATGGTCTTTTCAATCTGAGAAACATGCTCCAGGGCTTGAACCCGATTGAACCCGCCCTGCCTCGGCTCTTCATAATAAATATTAATCAGCCCACCTGCATTAATAGCGTAATCTGGAGCATAGACTATGCCCCGACTCATAATTTCGTATCCGATTTCTGGTGACTCCAGTTGATTATTTGCAGGTCCAGCGATAACCTTGCATTTCAACCGTCCCAGAGTGTCTTGATTAATAGCTCCACCTAGTGCGGCAGGTGCAAACAGGTCACAATCGACGTCATAGATCCTTTCAGAAGAAACGATTTCAATACCGTATTTTTTAACGGCTCGTTCGACTGCTAGGGGATCAATGTCGCATCCAATGACTTCTGCTCCCTCAGCTATCAGATGCTCGAGCAAATAATAGGAAACACTCCCCAGTCCCTGAAGGGCAATTTTCAGCCCCTTCAGTCGATTTGTTTGAAACGCAAACTGAGTGCAAGCTCTCATTCCAAAAAAAACACCCCAGGCCGTTGCTGGAGAAGGATCGCCACTCGAGCCGGCATCCCCTTCGATACCCAAAACATGCTGGGTTTTCTTCTTAATTTCACGGAGATCGTCAGCACTGATCCCTACATCCTTGGCAGTAATGTAGTGACCTTTTAAACGCTCGACGAATTCCCCAAACCGGTGCAACATCTCTGGAGTTTTCGTTTTTTGAGTATCTCCCAAAATAACGGCTTTTCCACCTCCCCAGTTTAACCCTGCTAATGAAGCTTTATAACTCATCCCTTTCGAAAGGCGGAGCACATCGTGAAGGGCCTCCTCTTCCGTAGAATAATTCCAAAAGCGGCAACCCCCAGTCGCTGGCCCAAGAGCTAAAGAATGAAGTGCAATAATCGCTTTGAGCCCTACCTGAGAGTCCTGGCAAAAAAGAACTTGCTCAAATTTGTCAGATTGAATTTTTTGAAAGATCATAGAATTACGTTCCTTTTTTTTTGTTATATTTTTTTGTCTTATTTTTTTTAAGAGCCGGCCTTTTCTTAAATTTTACCTGGGATATCTTCTCATTCAAATCCCCTACTAAATCAACGCCAAATAAACCCGACAAGTCGGAGGTTTTAAGTATTCTTTCTCTCGACACAGTTCGCTGAACTGTGTTTTTTGTAATCGCTGCGGAAATGAGCTCCGAATGATCGACATTCCTCAATTCAAAAAATAGTTCCGGCTTTTCATCGAGTCGAGTCCCAATGCCGTAAAGCACGGCTGCAACGTGTTTACACATCACTGCCGAATCTGGGCAGGAACATTCCATAGAAATTTGACTTGGAGACGGGAAAAGCCCCAGCTTCTGAGAGGTCATCACTTCCATTACACCACGAGAGAACTTACCCTGAAGGAGTTCAACCAGTGAGTCAATCTTTCCAGCACATTGATCAATCAGGGCCCTCCATCGTGAAACTTCCAATTCGACAATCGATATTTCAATTTGATAGATAGAAGACCCACTTACTAAGGCTGTCACTCGTCCCTTGCCGATTTGGAGATCAATGACCGACCCGTTTCGAACGTAGGTCTTTCCTCTGGGAAGGCGATTTTTAAAATCACTGTACGCCTCTAGATGATCACACCAAGACTTACCCCAAAATGTTCGTGCGATCGTTCGGCCCTCGATGAGAACAGGACTGAGGGTTTTACCCTTTTTTTTAAGGTCGCTAACTTTTCGTGCTGCCTGTCTACGTCGTTCAGCCACCGGAACGTAGGGTGCCCAACCCTCAAAATTTCCACCGTATCGCGCCATTTGTTTCCTCGCCCTCAAAGGGATCTTTTGCTCAAACCTCGTCGACGCCGCTCTGGATGTCAAGCGAAACGAGTTGAATCAGTTCGTCATTCCCGAGTTCAGTTAAATTCACCTCTCCATCTCCCTCGAGAATTTCTTGAGAGAGGCTGACTTTTGACAAAATGAGGGCATCAATTTTTTCCTCAACGGTTCCTCGACAAATCAACTTGTGAACCAAAACGTTCTTTTTTTGTCCAATACGGTAAGCACGATCAGTAGCTTGGTTTTCAACGGCTGGATTCCACCAACGATCAAAGTGAATCACCTGACTGGCGGCAGTAAGATTGAGGCCCGTACCACCGGCTTTGAGGGACAGCACAAAAAAAGGCGCTCCGAAATGACTTTGGAAGTCCAAAACGAGTTCTTTCCTCTTTTTAATTGCTACCCCACCATGAAGTACAAGACCGGGCCGCCCAAAAATTCCTTCTAAATACTCAGAAAGCGGGCCTGTCATTTCACGAAACTGGGTAAAAACGAGAACTTTCTCTTGCCTGGCCGCAATTTCTTCACAAATTTCCCTAACGCGCTTAAACTTTCCACTGTCAGCAGGATCATACTGGCGGTCTGCAAGCCATTGGGATGGATGATTGCAAATTTGTTTAAAGCGCATCAGGTACGACAAAACGACCCCCCGTCGCTGGACCCCATCCAACCCTTCAAGCTTTTTCGCCAACTCACCGACAGCCTGCTGATAGAGTACAGCTTGAATTTTTGTAAGTCCGCAATAAGCAGAAAGTTCTGACTTATCTGGCAAATCAGCTATAATTTTTCTATCCGACTTTAATCTCCTAAGAAGATAGGGTCGCACTAGATCTCGAAGTGAAGAATACCTTCCCTGGCCTCCATTTTTATCGGCACCTTTCACAAAGTTCGAAAAAATCTTCGAGGACCCAAGGAGTCCCGGATTCAGAAAGTCAAATAGGGACCAAAGGTCGGAAAGATGATTTTCGATTGGGGTGCCCGTCAATGCAATCTTACTGCGTCCCACAAGAGATTTCACTGCTTGCGCTTGTTTTGAGCCTGGATTCTTAATGGCTTGAGCTTCATCAATGACAATACAATTCCACTGAGTCTCGCTCAGCCAAGATTGCCGACTGAGGTATCCATAAGTCGTCATCACTACATCGTGATCAGATTGAAAACTAGATTTTAGATGACCCAGGAAATCGGTCCGGTCAGGGTGAGCTGATGGGTGCGCTATAAAGAGATGAATCGTAGGTGCAAAGCGTTTCATTTCCTCTTCCCAATTCCCTAGGAGAGAGGCCGGTACGACAAGT
>JANNCA010000380.1:0-6632 GCA_031386075.1 Oligoflexia bacterium | reverse complement strand
ATGATTATCCCACTGCTGTCCTCCTCGATGAATCCGGCATCGCTATGATTCTAGTGGGAGATAGTGTCGCTACCGTCATTTACGGCCAACCCAATACGCTTTCGATCACCCTCGAGGACATGCTTCGTCACACCGCTGCTGTCTCCAAAGGGACCCAACGTGCCCTAGTCGTCGGAGACATGCCCTTTATGAGTTACCAAGTGAGCCATGAACAGGCCCTAACTAATGCGGGGCGCTTCCTAAAAGAAGCGGGTGCTCAGGCGATTAAACTGGAAGGGGGAACCGAGATGGCCGCCACTGTACAAACCATTACTCGAGCTGGAATCCCCGTCATGGGTCATATTGGGCTTACCCCCCAAAGTCTCCATTCGATAGGCACTTATAGGATGCATGGCAAGACCCTAGAAGAACGAGCCTATCTCCTCGAGTCAGCCCAGGCGCTGACCCATGCAGGGGCTTTTGCTCTCGTTTTAGAATGCGTAGAACCCACTTTAGCTCGAGAAATTACGGCAAGCGTCTCCATCCCAACGATCGGAATTGGATCTGGGCTAGGGGATGAGTGTGATGGACAGGTTCTCGTTGTCCATGACCTCGTCGGCCTCACTATTGGAAAAGTCCCTCAGTTTGTTCGCCCAGAGGCTGCGTTGAAAGACTTATTTAAAAAAGCAGTCTCCGCTTATATCCAAAGAACCCAAAAGCCTCCTGAGTCACCCCTTGCTACTAGCCATTGATATTGGAAATACCCAGACGGTGACCGGTCTGTTTCAAAATCAAACCTTGAAACAGACCTGGCGAGTCCCTACCCATCCTATTGAAAAAAAATTCCGATTAGGGGGTTGTGCGGACTTTATGGCGGGAGTCCAGGCCATTGTGGTGGCCTCAGTTGTGCCCTCTTTGACTCAGACTATCCGAGAAGGCGCAGGAGATCTTCTGCCCCAAGGAATCCCCATCCATGTCATCGACCCCTCTTGGCCCTTCTCTTATTCGAACCAGACGGACTCACCTCAGCAAGTGGGAACCGACCGACTGGTGAATGCCGAAGCAGCCATACGAGACTATGGATTCCCCTGCATTGTGATTGATTCAGGCACGGCTACGACCCTCTGCGGAATTTCAAAAACCTCCGCTGGAAAAGCTGAGTTTTTGGGGGGCGCCATTATTCCTGGGCTCAAACTATCGATGGAAGCCCTGGCCCAAAACACGGCACAACTCTTCAAGGTCGAACTCACACCCCCTCCTTTTGCGATTGGCCGAAACACTGAAGATGCGCTCCGAAGTGGTCTCCTCTTTGGATACGCCTCCATGATCGATGGAATGGTTCGTCGGTTTAAAGAAGAACTCGGAGTTGCAAAACTCCCCGTGATCGCAACTGGGGGTGTCAGTCACCTGTTGAAAGGGCTCTTAAGAGAACAAACTCACTTTGATTTCAGTCTCACCCTGAGAGGAATTTCATATCTCTATGACAACATCTCCCATGCCTCCCCCAGCTCAAATCATCCGTTCCGTTCCTGAAATGATCGAGTGGAGGCGGAAAAATCAAAAAACAATTGGATTTGTACCCACTATGGGCGCTCTTCACGAGGGACATGCGTCGTTGCTTCGAAATATCCGACATCGTTGCGAAATCTCGATCCTCTCCATCTTTGTCAATCCGACCCAGTTTGGACCCCTCGAGGATCTATCTCAATATCCACGAACTTTCGAAGCAGACCTCAAAATAGCTAGAGAATCTGGAGTGGACATCGTCTTTGCACCTTCTCCCGAAGAAATCTATCCCCCAGGATCAAGCACATTTGTTGAAGAAACACTCCTCAGTCAACCCCTTTGTGGGAAATTTCGACCTGGACACTTTAAAGGAGTGACCACGGTAGTCCTCAAACTCTTCAATATCGTGCGCCCGGCACTGGCACTCTTTGGCCTCAAAGATGCTCAACAGTTTTATGTTCTGAAAAAAATGGTGCGCGACCTCCACATCGACCTCAAGATAGAGGGCATTCCTACCCTCCGAGAATCGGATGGACTTGCCATGAGCTCCCGCAATGTCTATTTGAGTCCAGACGAACGAGCCAAGGCACCTGCCCTCTATCAGACGCTCACATCAACTGCTGCTCAGTTAGTAGATTCTCCGGTAAACAGGAGATGCCCGGTCACCCCCCATGAAAACCGTACCCTGAGTGAACTTTTAGAGGCTGCCCAGGACTCACTCCAGAAAAATGGATTCCAGGTCCAGTATATGAAATTACTCACCCTGCCCCACCTGGCGCCTCCTGTGGAACCCACCCTCCTACCACTCGCGGGACCCTTCCTGATTGCGGTAGCCGCCTACTTAGGTTCGACTCGATTGATCGATAATGTCATTGTCGGGGACTCACAACACACCTAAAAAAAAGAGGGAAAAAGCAACAAGATTTTTGCTGCTTTTTCCCTCTTTTTTTATACTATTCAAAGCGAACTAAAAATATTAGCTGCTTCCTGACTTATTGCTACCACCGCCGCCGGCAGCAGGAGTCTTTCGACCCGCCCCGCCGCCCTTACCACTGGCGCCCAGAGGACCCTGTTGTCCCCCTTTGACTTTCGACTTAGGGTTAAACAGTTTGCTGAAACGTCCAAATGGATTTTTGGGACCTTCTTCTTTACCTTCTTCAGTTTCAGAACCTTCGACTGCCACCTTAGGCTTACGCTTCCGGTCGATTTCAGGATGATCCACTAACTCGAGGACAGCCATCTCAGCAGCGTCTCCCCATCGGCGATCAGCCTTCTTAAGAACCCGAGTGTAACCACCCGCACGCTCCTTGTATCGATCCGCAAGAGTCGTGAAAAGCTTTGAAACGACTAACGAACTGCGGGTTCGATCAAATGCCAAACGGCGGGAGGCAGGAGATCCACTTTTACCTAGGGTAATCAGTCGATCTACTACACGACGAACTTCCTTGGCTTTTTGAACAGTGGTAACGATCTGTTCCTTCTCAATCACGGAATTTGCCATATTTCGGAACATGGC
Source organism: Oligoflexia bacterium (assembly GCA_031386075.1). Lineage (GTDB taxonomy): Bacteria > Bdellovibrionota > UBA1018 > UBA1018 > UBA1018 > CAIYTD01. Next base: position 3,631 of record JANNCA010000380.1, on the reverse strand, counting down.
CATCCGATGAGAAGTATTACGACCAAATTTACGACCATCGACAGAATGCTTCATAGATTAATCCTCAACATCTTCAATGGATTCGTCAGATTCCTCAGCACGCTTCTTATCATTCAGCAACCGACCTTCATCGAGATCTGAATCAGCAGCCTTAGCTGGTTGTGACGGCGGGACAAACCCATCGAGTTTCATTCCTAAACTCAAACCCATTTCACTCAAAATATCTTTAATCTCGTTTAAAGACTTACGGCCAAAATTCTTTGTCTTGAGCATCTCAGACTCGGTCTTTTGAACAAGTTCATAAATATACTTAATATTCGCATTCTGTAGACAATTAGCAGAACGGACTGAAAGCTCAAGCTCCTCAACCGATCGATAAAGATTCGGATTGAATTGTGAACTTCCTTCTTCCTTCGCTTGTGCAACAGGCTCTGGTTCCTCTTCAAAATTAAGAAACACAGAGAGCTGATCCTTCAGAATCTTGGACCCCAAAGAAACTGCGTCTTCGGGCTGAACAGAACCGTCCGTCCAAACTTCCAAGGTCAACTTATCGAAATCTGTGCGCTGACCCACACGACTCTGGGTCACTGTGTAGTTCACTCGCCGAATGGGCGAGAAGAAGCTATCGACAGGAATCCAACCCACAGGCATGTCATCTGTCTTGTTCGACTCGGCAGCACGATAACCACGTCCACGGGCCACTTCAATCTCGGCTCTAAACGTCCCACCCTTACCCACGGTGGCCACGATCTGTTCGGGATTGAGAACTTCAACCTGCTCAGACACAAGGATGTCAGAAGCTCTGACTTCACAAGGGCCTGCCATTTCGACAATAACAGTCGCCGTTTCAGCTCCGTGCAATCTAAAGCGCACTTCCTTTAGATTCAGAATAATCTCGGCCACATCTTCTTTTACGTCCGGAATAGAGGTGAACTCATGAACCACGCCATCCATCTTCACTGCTGTAATAGCAGCCCCCTGTAAGGAGGATAAAAGAACGCGACGAAGTGAGTTACCTAAAGTGAGTCCGAACCCTCTCTCTAACGGTTTGGCAATAAACTTGCCGTAACCCAGGGTCAAACTCTCTTTATCAACATCAAGAGCTTTAGGTTTAATGAGATCTCGCCAATTTTTTTCTAGCATACGAATTCTCCTGTCATCCCCTCGCTGTCCGTACACCTGGACCAGCCATGCGGGGAGTATTCAAGTTTTATTTGGAATACAACTCGACCACTAAACGTTCCTGCATCGGTGCAGTCATATCATCACGAGCGGGCAAATCCCTGACTCTGGACTTCATAGCTGCACTATCAAGCTCGAGCCACTGTGGAATCTCACGCCTCTTGACAGCTTCAAGAGCGCCGCCGATTCTACCCATAGGCCGACTCTTCTCGCGGACCTCCACAGAATCACCCTTATCCACTTGATAAGAAGGAATATTCACTCGCTGACCATTGACTGTCAAGTGACCATGCCTCACCAAAAGCCTGGCCTCTGCGCGCGAATTCGCAAAACCCGAACGATAGGCGACATTATCTAATCTTCGTTCAAGCATCGACAAAAGGTTAGAACCTGTCACACCTTTCATGCTATCTGCTTTTTCAAACAAATTGCGGAACTGACGCTCGAGCAAGCCATAAATTCGCTTAATCTTCTGCTTCTCGCGAAGCTGAAGGCCATATTCAGAAAACTTAATACGACCCTGCCCGTGCTGCCCTGGTGGGTAGCCACGACGCTCAAATGCACACTTATCGGTGTAGCAACGGTCTCCCTTAAGAAACAACTTCTGATTTTCACGACGGCATAACCGACAAACTGAACCCGTATTACGAGCCATAAATTAGACCCTTCTCCTCTTCGGTGGACGGCAACCGTTATGAGGAATTGGCGTCACATCTTCAATAAAACTTACACGTAATCCCGCAGCAGCGAGAGCGCGCAGCGCAGACTCGCGACCGGCACCTGGACCGCTGACAAATACCTGAACACTACGCATCCCATTTTCGACGGCTTTTCTTGCTGCATCTTCTGCGGCAACCTGAGCAGCAAACGGGGTGTTCTTTCGTGAACCCCGAAAACCCTTTCCGCCCGCACTGGACCAGCAGATGGCATTCCCCATCGTGTCCGTAATGGTAACAATCGTATTGTTAAAAGAAGAAAGAACATAAACATTTCCTGAAGAAATGTTCTTCTTCCCTTTCTTCACTTTTTTAACAGTTCCCTCAGCAGCAGGTGCTCCTGAAACAATGGAACTTTCTTTTTTAGACTCCACTTTTACTTCCGATTTTTGGTCAGACATAATTACCTACTTCATAGCCTTCACAGATTTTTTACCTGCGATAGCAACTGCAGGGCCCTTACGAGTCCTTGCATTGGAATGTGTCCGTTGACCACGTACGGGTAGACCCTTACGGTGACGTACACCACGGTAGCAACCGAGGTCCACTAACCGCTTAATATTCAGACTCACTTCGCGGCGTAAATCGCCTTCAACACGATGAGTTCTATCAATAATCTCGCGAACCTTTGCTACTTCAGATTCTGTTAAGATATCCGACTTTTTTCCCAAATCGATACCGGCTTCCACCAAAATCCGTTTAGCCAAGGGACGGCCAATTCCGAAAATATAAGTGAGCGCTACTTCCATCCGCTTATTGCGTGGGAGATCAACTCCCGCGATTCGAGCCACGTTGCTACCTTCCTTTCAACTTCTACCTATTAAACCTTAACCCTGCCTCTGTTTGTGGCGGGGATTATCACAAATTACCCGAACCACGCCCTTACGACGGATCACCTTGCACTTGTCACAAATCTTTTTAACCGATGCACGAACCTTCATAACTTCTCCATCCTATCACTCGCTTCGGGATCCGACACACTCACCATGTCTTTCGGCCCCGTCTTTCTAAAACTTTTACAAACCCAAATTTTCACTTCAGGCCAGCTGTAAAACACTAGGCCCCGCCAGGTAACGTCAAAATTTCTGGACCTTTCGCGGTAATAGCCACCGTATGCTCAAAGTGAGCTGAAAGTGACCGATCGACCGTTACTGCCGTCCAACCATCCTTAAGGACTTTCACTTGATGGCTACCTGCATTGATCATGGGCTCAATAGCTAGTACCATACCTACCTTCAAAAGAAGACCCTTACCTTTAGGACCGTAGTTAGGTACCTGGGGATCCTCGTGCAGGGCTCTGCCTATTCCATGACCAACGAATTCCCTTACCACGCTGTACCCAAATCCTTCAACATAATTCTGCACTGCGTGACCAATATCAAAGACACGGTTACCTTCACAGCACTGCTCTATGCCTTTTGCCAAACTTTCACGGGTCACATCGACCAATTTCTGAGCATCCTGAGAAATGGCTCCTACGGCTACAGTTCGGGCTGAATCTCCGAACCAACCCTCATAGCTCACTCCAAAATCCAAACCGACAATGTCACCCTTCTTCAAAACCCGCTTTAGAGAAGGGATTCCATGAACCACTTCTTCATTAATCGAGATACATACCGTACCAGGAAAGCCGTGATAGCCCTTAAATGCGGGAGCCACATGGAGGTCCTTGCATCTAGACTCAGCGAATCGATCCAACTCACCGGTGGATATCCCGGGTGCAACCATTTTAA
>JANNCA010000347.1:0-1839 GCA_031386075.1 Oligoflexia bacterium | reverse complement strand
AATGTTAAGAAATCACGCTGCTTGAAAATAAATGCGACATCTTTCTTGAAATTTTCCGCGCAGTACAATGTTAGAGATTTTAGAGAGTCCCAGCGCGGAGTTAATCCTCGCATGTAAAGACGATGAACAAACCAATATGCTTGCAGGATATTTGATCTTAGAGGCCCCAACACACTTCAAAGCAGCCTACACTGATCCGAGCGATGGACTTTTAGATCCATTTTTTGTGATCAATCCAAGCCTAACCCTGTATCCATCCACAAATTCCCACAATCTTCTTGAGCTTCTAGAAAACCCAGAGCTAAGGTACATTTACCAGATTGCAGTTCGTACTGATCTGAGACGGCAGGGCGTAGGCACTGCGCTTATTAATATGAGCAAGCAGAGATCCACTTATGCCCTTCTCGCTGATACTCTGTTCAGCCCAGAGCCTTACGACAATGAAGCGTCTTTCCAGCTTTTTCGAAGAAATGGATTCAAGCAAAGCGGCACTTTAGATATCAGGAATTTCCCGGTGTTTCAGCCCTGCCAAACCAGGGTTCTGACTTGGATGGCGGAATGATGTTTCAATAATGAGAAATGAGGAATCTGAATACAGAGCAACCGAGTTATCTTTCACAGAAGACAGCCTTTGTCTTTTTCTATCAGACGGCAGAGAGATTCGGGTGCCTTTAGAATTTTACCCAAAACTAAAGAATGCGACTCAATCACAACGCGAGAACTTTGAGATCATTGGATTAGGCACTGGTATTCATTGGCCCGAGCTTGATGAAGATCTTTCGGCTCGCGGAATTGTGCTTGGTTTTACGAGTAATTGATTCATCATCTTTTTAACCGCTTTCCGCCCTAAAACAAATACCCTTGGTTGGCTCGAACCAATTTTTTAGTACTTGAACGCTTCAATGGTGATTTTTTTGCAAAAAAATTAAAGTTATGACTCGGAGTCACATTAACTTTGTATTAAAAAAGGAATATCATGAGCAAAAAAGAAACAAACAATTGCAAAACGCACGAAAGCCACACCCACACTCATGGAAAAGATTGCGGTCACAAATCCGTTCAACACGGAGACCATACTGACTATGTCCATGATGGTCACTTCCACCGGGTTCACGGCGACCATGTGGATGAGTGCAGTGGGCCTGCCGACACAAAAACTAAGTAAATCATTTAAATCCCCTACTCACCAAATTGGGTCAGAGGCTTATTTTTTAGCGAACCGAGTCCTTAAAATCCTTCCCAGCTTTAAACTTTGGCACCGTCCGCGCTGGAATCTTAATCGCTTCGCCTGTCTGCGGATTACGCCCAGTACGAGCCTTACGCTTGGACTTGGAGAAGGTGCCAAAGCCAATGAGTGTGACATCGTCCTTCTTCACGGTCTTCTTGATGATAGCGAGCGTCTCGTTAACGATAAGCTCAAGCTTTGACTTGGGCAGTTCTGCGAGTTCTTTGTGCTCAGCTAGCTTGGCGACGAGTTCGGATTTGTTCATGATGGATCACCTTTATTGATTTTTGCTTTTTCATCCTGAAGACGGCGGATCTTTTCATCGAGTTCTTTTGCCCTATGATTTTTTCGAGACTTTTCGAGCTGTTCGTGACAAGTTTTCATGCTCTCGTGATCTGTCGCCGAAGAAATGCAAGTTTTTGCGGTTTGAAGTTCTGTAATTTGCCCGTCTAGTTCTTTTATCCAATGCTGCTTGCCGAATTTCCGTCATAGGGGGCCACCCAATATCCATCAAAGGGTACCAGTTGATTTCCATCAATGGGGGCCACTGAATATCCGCCATTGGGGGCCATCAGCGTGAAATTTGTTTGAGCCGACATATTCGCCATTCGTGA
>JANNCA010000343.1:0-15745 GCA_031386075.1 Oligoflexia bacterium | reverse complement strand
GCGGGATCCAAATCTTTAGCGCATGGAAGTCTTTTTTTTAACTAGAATATCTCAGGCTCTCTGGAAGATGTGGCCTTGGTGCACCTCCGCGCGGGTTTGCCAGTCTGTGTGAAAGCACTCCTTTTGCGGCTGTAGTATCATTGCAATCGTAGGATAAAAAAAACCCCACGGGAAGCGCCCATGGGGTAAACGGAATCGAATTCTAACTAGAAAAGCTTAGAAGTGGTAAGTAATCGAAGCGAGAGCTTGGAAGTAAATGGTGCTTGGATTGCTGGTGAAGTAAGTGAATGCCAGTTTAGGTCCCACGGTGAGGTTCTGCATGATCATGTAATCATATCCAGTCTGGGCGCCAAAACCGAAACTAGAGGATGAGCTTGATGGAATTGCGCCTATAGCGGGAATTGAAGACATACCCAGTCCGGCTCTAATACCGAAATAGAGGGGGTTCAAGTCACCTGCCAGATGGTAGTCCATTTCTGCCATAAAAGTCATGAAGGTGACATTGAGGGCGCTGCCGGTTGCTATAGCATAGGACTGCATCGTCCAATCCACGCCTACTTCCCAAGTAGGATCCAGCCGGTAGTTGACATTGGCTCCAAACGTGAGCCCGCTCTGGCCGGTCGCACCGCTGGCGCTAATCGATCCAAACCCAATATTGCCAGCGACACCGATGGCTCCCATGGCTCCCATGGAGTCAGCTGCAAAACTCTGGGTGGAAAGGCCCATGAAGGCGACTGAAGCCGCAAGAAGTGAAATTTTATTCAAGTTTTTCTTCAACATTTTGAAGATCTCCCTATTGTATAAGTTAAATGCCCTATTTGTTAGACTTACCTTTCCATTCTACGGTCAATTCGCAATCAAGCAAGTTTAAAAATCAAAAGAGTTGATGGCTGATGGCCGTTTCTTTGCGCAAGCCACTAAATTCTTCTTGACCCAAGGAACTGAGTCGTCTATTTTCGGGATCCTTCGTACAGCGAAGGAAGGAAGGAAAAGCAGTTCATGCCCACGATTAATCAGCTCATTCGAAGGGGCCGTACAAATAAACTCTGGAAGACTAAGTCTCCAGCTCTCGATAGCTGTCCGCAGCGCCGAGGTGTTTGTACGCGCGTCTATACTACGACTCCTAAAAAGCCGAATTCGGCTCTCCGCAAAGTTTGCCGAGTTCGCCTGACCAATGGGTATGAGGTCACTTCCTATATTCCTGGAATTGGTCACAATCTCCAAGAACACTCGATCGTTCTCATTCGCGGTGGTCGAGTCAAAGATTTGCCGGGTGTTCGTTACCATACCGTTCGAGGCACTCTCGATGCTCAAGGCGTGGCTAACCGCAAACAAAGCCGTTCAAAATACGGAGCTAAAAAAGTATCAGGTGCAGCCGCTCCTGCAGCTAAGTAAATTTAAGGAAAGACTGAAATGGGTCGTAAAAAGTTTGTTCGTAAACGTGAAATTCTCCCTGATCCGAAGTTCAACGACGTGGTCGTAGCTAAGTTCATTAGCAGCTTGCTACAACAGGGGAAGAAATCCACTGCTGAAAGTATTTTCTACGGTTGTGTCGACGTCATGCAGACTCGCACAGGCGATGATGGCTTGAAACTTTTCAAGAAAGCTCTTGAAAACGTCAAGCCTCTTCTCGAAGTCAAATCTCGTCGAGTCGGCGGTGCCACTTATCAGGTGCCGATCGAAGTGAAGCCTGCTCGCCGCCAATCTTTGGCCTCCCGTTGGTTGATCGAAGCAGCCCGCACTCGCCCAGAGCATTCTATGGCTGAGCGTTTGGCAGCAGAGATGATCGAAGCTTCCAATGGCCGCGGTGGCGCCATGAAGAAGCGTGAAGACGTCCATAAAATGGCAGAAGCAAATAAGGCATTCGCTCACTATAGATGGTGACAGCCGGCCTTCAAAAGACTCGAAATATCGGCATCATGGCCCACATTGATGCCGGCAAGACCACGACTACTGAACGTATTCTCTATTACACAGGTAAGACTCACAAGTTAGGTGAGGTCCATGAGGGAACAACCGTCATGGATTGGATGCCTCAGGAGCAAGAGCGAGGCATTACTATTACCTCAGCGGCGACGACTTGCTTTTGGAATGACCATCGAATCAATATTATTGATACTCCGGGGCATGTCGATTTTACCATTGAGGTGGAACGATCTCTTCGTGTCCTAGACGGTGCAGTAGCAGTATTTTGTGCAGTAGGGGGTGTCGAACCTCAATCAGAAACTGTTTGGCGCCAGGCGAATAAGTACCATGTCCCTCGAATCGCCTTTGTCAATAAGATGGACCGAGTGGGCGCAGATTTTTATGCGGTCCTCGAGCAGATGCGAGAGCGATTGGCCTCTTGCCCGGTTCCACTTCAGTTACCTTGGTTGAGTTCAGTCGAGAGCGAGAGTGTTTTCCTCGGGGTGATCGACCTCATTGAGATGAAGGCCATTGTTTGGCATTCTGAAGACTTGGGCGCGACTTTTGAAAAGAGTGAAATTCCAGAAGAGCTTTCTGCTCAGGCCCAAGAGTATCGAGAAAAACTTCTCGAAGTAGCAGCTGAGTGCGATGAGACATTGACGGAAAAGTACCTCAATGGAGAAGTCCTCACACCCATCGAAATTCGGACTGCAATACGGCAAGGATGCATGGACCAGAAACTGGTTCCTGTGTTTTGTGGATCTAGCTTTAAGAATAAAGGGGTCCAACCCCTTTTAGATGCGATCGTTGATTTTTTGCCCTCTCCTTTAGATAAACCTCCCATTCAGGGTTTGACCCCGCTGGATCCCAGGAGCCCGATTCGCTCCACTACAGCCGATCATTTTGAAGAAGAGCTTCCTGTGTTGATTCGCAAGTGCTCGTATGACGAACCCTTTTCAGCTCTTGCATTCAAAATCATGAATGATCCTTTTGTCGGGCAGCTGGTGTTTTTTCGTGTGTACTCCGGTCAAGTCGAATCGGGCGTCATGGTTTATAATTCAGCAAAAGGCAAGCGGGAGCGCCTGGGGCGTCTCCTTCAAATGCACGCTAATAAGCGGGAAGATATTCAAATCGTCAAAGCAGGCGAAATCGCGGCAGCGGTCGGCTTGAGGTTTACAACGACCGGCGATACTCTTTGTAATGAAGCTCAGCCTATTTTACTCGAAAAAATGGAATTCCCGGAGCCTGTGATTTCCATTGCGATTGAACCTAAGACTCAAGCTGATCAAGAAAAGCTAGCGGCGGCTCTTCAAAGACTCGCAATGGAAGACCCCTCCTTTCATGTTCACATGAATGAAGATACCGGACAGACTCTCCTGAGCGGAATGGGCGAACTTCATCTAGAGATTATTGTGGATCGAATGCGCCGTGAATTCAAAGTCGAAGGCAATGTGGGTCAGCCCCAAGTCTCCTACCGTGAAACTATTTCTCAGGCGGCTACTGGCGAAGGTAAGTTCGTTCGGCAATCGGCGGGCAAAGGGCAGTATGGTCATTGTGTGATTCGGCTCGAACCCCTGGGTAAGGGCGGGGGATACCAGTTTGTCAATTCATTGAGGGCTGGCGCTATTCCGAAGGAATTTGTTCCCGCGATCGATAAAGGGATTCAAGAGGCGATGTTGGGCGGAATCCTTGCGGGTTATCCTGCGATGGACATGAAGGCTACCCTGCTAGACGGTTCATTTCATGATTTAGATTCTACTGAAGTTGCTTTTAAGATTGCCGCATCTATGGCCTATAAGGATGCCACGATGAAGGGCAATCCTCAGATATTAGAGCCTCTCATGTCTTGCGAAGTGATTTGCCCAGAGGACTATATGGGCGGGGTCATCGGGGATTTGAACAGTCGTCGAGGTAGAATTCTGAATATGACGACCCGAATGAATCTCCAGGTGATTAAAGCCGAAGTTCCTTTGGCAACGATGTTTGGTTATTCAACGGCCCTGAGATCTTCATCCCAAGGGCGCGCAAGCTACGCCATGGAGTTCGCTCACTACGAGGCCGTTCCCCCTCAAATTGCGGAAGAAATTAAAATTAAGTCCGGTGTGGTCGTTCGATCTTGAGTTGTCAGTTCTGGATCGGTTAGGGTTGAGCTCGGGGACAGGGAGTTAAAGTCGCAAAGGCACCCGGTCTTTTAATTGAAAAAATAAGTTTAAAATCATTCATTTAGGGGAAAAGACCATGAAAAAAATAATAGGAATCTTCATTTTTACCCAGTTAGGGGTCCTGAATGTTTTTGCTGCACCTGGCATGGGAGCCTGCCGACAAGTTCGGCAGGCATGCCTGAGTGCTGGATTTGTCAAGGGTGCCGCCAAAGAGGGTAAGGGACTTTGGCTAGATTGTGTGGATCCCGTCATGCAGGGAGTAGCCAAAGTCAATAAAGCGGGCATTCCTTTGCCAGTCGTTGACCCTAGTGTGATCGCTGCTTGCAAGCAAGAGCATCCAAAATTTGGATCCGGCAAAGTAGGCACTAAGGAGGCGCACTGAGCCTGAAGTGCGCGATAGCACCGGGATGAGATCTTGTGATTTTCACAAGGATATGGCCTTAGGCATTTTCTTGAAGGAGCAGAACGTGAAGCAATTTCATTGGGCTCAGCTTTTTGCACAGCTTGCTATGACCCTCCTTTTAGGGGTTGCCATAGGGGCGCCCGCACAGGCAGTGGAGGGAGCTCATGCGGATTTGACCGGAGCTCAGGCTGATATGTGCCGGGCACCTACCGGAGATTGTCGCTTTTACTTGAATTGCTTAGAAGATCAAATCCAGTGTGGTCCTTCTGGATATCCTATTGGCTATGGATTCAAATACTGCGAGAAATTTTCAGCTGAAACCCGCTTGAGTTTGCAAGGGAAAGCTTGGATGACTCGAACACGTCAGTGCCTCCAAAAAAGTCTTCTACCCTATGTGAATCAAGAGGGTGATGTCCAAAAATGTAGCCAGCTTATGGAGGATGCCTTTGATTCCCATCCCCGCTGTTACACCTTAAAAGAGAGTTCCATTTGTCATTTGTCGATTCCTGATGTGCTCTTGATTTGCCAAACGATCGGAGGGGCTGATCTCCTTTCCTTTCGGGGCTTGAAGCAAATGGATGCGGTGGCTAAGACCTGTGTCTTTAATCTTCAGGGGGAGCGAGCAACGCCTGCGATTGGCGCCGGGACTTCTTCTGCCTCACCTATGGATGGAGGGCAACTACGCCATCAGCTCGAATCGGAGCCTGAGTCGGATGAAAGTTTGAAGAGTCGGATTGAGTTCTGGAAGTCCTTTTTTTAAAAGGCCACAGGGAGATCAATGTTTATCCGGATATAAGGCGGTAGAGTCGATCCAACAATGTGGATCAAACGCAACCGATTGAGTCTTTGTCCAAGAAAGAAGGGCGTCCTGAGTTTTCGTCGATCGTGAAAGCAGAATGTCTTCATTGATATCCGTGAGCCCCCAGTTGTGAGGTGAATTGCCCGAATATCCGTTGAGAGTGGGAATGTTGAGAATTAGCCCTGCCCATATGGCATCAATATGTAGTTTATAAGAAGGCTCCTGGCTTCGGGATGCTGTGTAAAAAAAAGCCCTGCAGCGGATAGGAATCTGAGAAACAAGGGTTTGGACATCATTTCTGATGGCTAATTTGTCATAACTAGGTGTCGAATTCACCTGCTCTAGAATCAGAACGAGAAAAAGCCCTATTGAAATGGCTTTTTTATTCTTGATCCCTTCAAAAAAATAGGCAAGTCCTATGCAGGCTGGAATGAGCATGAGCAGACAAATTCGGCTCACCGCGCGGATAGCTTTGGCACCGGGAAAGGTTGAATAAACAAGTTCCCAGGGCTCGACCCCTAGAAAACGGCGTCCAGTATAAAGCGTCAGTATTGCAATGAGGCCCCAGACCCAGATTGATATTCGGGCCGGCGACTTCTTCCCCGCTTTTTTTAAACCTAAAATGGCAATGATAAGAGTGACAAGTCCTAAGCCGACTCGCTGCTCGCCAGGGGTGGGTATTTTTTTAAACGCCGAGAAATGGTGAAGGAATCCATACAGGAAGTTATCGTCTCCGAGATTCAACCAAGAGGTGGCGCGAATCAGCATTGGGCTCACGCTAGCGAAGTTTCGTAAGCCGACTTCTTGCGAAGCCAGCCAGTAGTGATAGGCCATAGGAGAGAGCGTCAATAGGGAGAAAATTCCTACAACGGTGAGAAAAGCGGCTTCTTTTCGAGCCAGTCTGAGCAGTTGGGAGCGAGTGCGAGGTGTGAGCATTCCTACGGCGCAGGCCAAGAAAAGCCCGAAGACCCCAAACCATCCCAAGTAAAACCCTGAATAAAGCTGTAAAGTAATCGATCCCGCCAGTGCTGCGATCCAAATTCGTGAACGACCTGGCTTTAGGAAAATTTCGTGCATCGCAAGTAGGGTTAGGGAGGTAAAGAAATGAGGGAGTACTTGAGGGTGCCCCAACTGCCCGATTCTCATATTGGCAAATGCAAAGAGATACCCTGCTACAAGCGAAGGGAAAAAGCTGAAGCTCAAACGACGAAACACCCAGTAAGTTAAATAAAAATTTAGTCCCAAAAGAATCATCACCCAAAGCTGATAGGCAGTATCGGGCATCAATCCAGTGAGTCTGAGGAGCCCATAGATGGGGGCGACTCCTAGCAGAATGTCCGAATAAGCCATGACGTTCTGAGCGGGAAAAAAAACCGGGGCATCCCAAAACGAGGAATGAAGTGGGTTGCCAGTCGCCCATTGGTATTCGTGTTCGAGTATGTAGTTATTGAATCGGGTATCGCCCGGATCGGTTTGCATTTGTTGAAGGCCGCTAAAAACCATGTTGCGGCAGGAAAGGCTAATTCCAAAAGCGCAAACGGCCAAAAGGATTAGAAAACGGTTCAATGAAGGTTTTGAGAGAATTTGTTGGAGTGAATTCAACATAAAAGAATAGTACTCGATATTTCGTTTAGCCTCGATTTTAATTGCTAATTGTTCCTAAAATCACTAATGAACCTCCAATGAAAATAATTACTGCACTGTCTCTGCTTTTCTCTGTATTTCTTCACGGTCCTGGCTCCCAGCCACTGCAGCAAAATATCCAGGCCTTGTCGTTGCCTCGACAAAAATTAGAGGCTAGGCCCATCGTTTTTAAGTCAATCGTGCAAAAATGGATCTTCCTTCCGAATGGTACCCGATTGCCCACTCTTCTCAAGTTCCAGAGGGCCAGGTCGTCTCACTCAAAAGATAGGGGCTCTCATTTGCACTTTGGGAAAAATCGGTCGACTCACTGTGTTTCAAGATTTATGTCCCCATCGGAAAGTCAAACTGAGTCTGGGACAGAAGTAGGGCATCGCCTTCAGGATGCATTTCATGGCCTTCAATACAATGCAGAGGGGCAAGTTGACTCTGATATTCTTGAGAACTCTGATGAGATCAAAGGAATGATTTATTCTGCAGTAGCAACGACATTGACGAAAACTTATCTGAATCGCACCACCGAGGTGGGTCTCGATTAAGTCTTCTAAATAAATGTATAATCTCTATCTTCATGCAAGATTCGGCGGCAGGACTAGGAAATTTGGACCATATTTCTGAATCCCCGACACAGGTGAATCAAGTTCCTTTCCATAAATCTCAAGATGACCTTTTAGGGCAAGTCGTTCGCGAAAATTTTTTTCGGCGCTAAAGATTTGGATCCCGCGTACGAAAACATTTTCTTGAACTCTATGCTTGAATCCTGAAGATTGATCAATGTTAGCTAGAGTAATTGAAATGAATCTAATAGTTGATCGTTCAATAGCTGTAACCACCGCTATTCCGATAGGTCATGGGCCTATCGTTTACCGGGGCATCCGCTCTTCTGGTCGGAATTGCTATGACCCTTACGGGACCGGTCGATAGTTTTATGTATGTTGCTGTTCACGTACATTTTGTCCTCTGTTATTTTTATTAGTTTCGAGCAAATAAAATAACAAAAAATTACATCCGCAACTACAGGGTTGGGGTCATCTTTGGGTTCTGGCTTTGCTCAGCTGGGCTCACTCTGCTTCTATTTTTTACTCAATTGGGATTAATATTGTTGGTACTGCCGGATACGTAAATATTTTAATTTTTTTGATGCTGGTCAACTTAGTTATTTTTCTCTATTTAGCGGCTACGCCCTTTCAATATTTTCAAGCTCCTGGAGTGAATTCAGTATTTTTCAGACTAGGTCTAATGGATCGATTTCTGAAGGCTCCTATTCTTAACTTGTGACTTCGACCTGTGCCGTTTTATTTGGCAACTTGGCTGCATTCTGTAGCCACATCCAGAGGTTATAGAATAGACATTATTTTTCGACAACCGAAGAGGTTGGGGTGAAAGAAATTTTAAAATCTAGAATTCATGTATTTGCGCTTGATGGACGGGCATTAGGTAGGTTTACATTGGGTTTAAGGTAATCTAGTTTTCTTGACAAAATCAGAGGGTAAGGTGGAATTTGGTCCTGATCTACTTTGCAGTCATCACCTGTGGCTTTGTCAGGACTTGCGCCAGACTCATCCGGGCGGGCCCCACATTCAGGTAATAGGCTCAATTCCTTGATTTTTCCCCGAAGGCGCTCCTGTTGGGGCTGCTGTAAGTTCTGGATTAGGTACTGCTTCAGCTTTAGATTTGTGTTTCCAGAGGCAGCAGGGCCCAATCCAGAACTTACTTTTTTCCCTTGTCTTTCATTTCTAAAATGAGTATAAACCCACTCTTCCGACGTTTTGGGATAGATTGCTCGACTAGCTGCACATCGCAGACGAGGTAACTCCCCAATTATAACTCATGGAGATGTGGATATTGTTATGGAACATAAAATAAGAATTAAACTAAAAGCGTTTGATCACCGTGTTTTAGATCAGTCTGTCTGGGAGATCGTCAATACAGCAAAAAGAACGGGAGCAACAGTCCGTGGCCCCATTCCTTTGCCGACTGTGATTAATAAGTATTGCGTTTTAAGATCACCTCATGTAGACAAAAAGTCCCGTGAACAGTTCGAGGTTCGGACTCATAAGCGGCTTTTAGACATTCTCGAACCCACCCAGCAAACAGTAGATTCTTTAATGAAGCTAGATTTGTCTGCTGGTGTTGACGTCGAAATTAAGTCTTAAGTTTTTTTGGGAGTCGGCTGAAACTCTTTTTTGCACTGCAAATGAGCAATAGCTCAAGAACAGTCCCAAAGAAAAAGTCAGCAGATTCGGCGGTTATCGCATGAAGGCATCCGGCGGCCCGGTAAACAACGGTGCGGCTTCCCGGTGATGCTGTGACGATAAATTCGTAGATAAAAATAGAGAAAGGCAAACTTAAATTTGCCTTGGAGATGAATATGGAACAAAAGCCTGAAGCACAGGCAAGCAGTGGTGATATCGTTTCACCTGCTGCGAGTGCGACAAAAAGTATAGCTTCACGTGATCGTGTTGCTTTGGCTCAAGGCCGTGGCGGCATCCTGGGAATTAAAGCAGGCATGACCCAGGTTTATTCTGAGCAAGGTGAATCCGTTGCTGTGACAGTCATTGATTTGAAGTCAAACTTGATTACCCAAGTGAAGACCCAAGCAAAAAATGGATACCAAGCAGTTCAAGTCGGACTTCTAGAGAAAAAGGCAAAGGCGGTCAATCTTGCTGAGCAAGGCCATCTCAAAGCTTCGGGTGCAACTGGCTTTTACCATTATCAAGAGTTTCGTATTTTAGAAAATGACAAAATGGATGGCCTAGATGTAGGTAAAATTCTCTCTGCAGAATTCCTAAAGGCTGGAGATTTTGTTGATCTTACCTCTGTAAGTAAAGGTAAAGGCTTTCAAGGCGGTATGAAGCGATTTCATATGTCCGGTGGTTACAAAACTCACGGTGCCTCTCTTTCTCATCGCAGTTTAGGTTCGATCGGAAATCGTGCCGATCCCGGCAGGTGCTTTAAGAATAAGAAGATGCCTGGCCAGATGGGAAATGAACAAGTAACGGTTCAAAACGTAAGAGTAATTAAGGTCGATTTGGAAAATCAACTCCTTTTAGTTCATGGAAGTGTTCCAGGGCCTAAGACAGGTATTGTGACCATTCGCCGAACCGTGAAGAACACTGGGTGAAATGTATGGCAACTCTAGATTTAAATAATCAAAATAAAGAAAAAGTAGGAACAATCGAACTTCGGGACGATGTTTTTGCAGTAGCCGTTAACGTTGCCTTGGTCCATCAGGTTCTCAAAGCTCAGCTCGCCGGACGTCGTCAAGGCACAGCTAAGACCAAGACGAAGTCTGAGGTTCGGGGCGGTGGCAGAAAGCCTTTTCGCCAAAAGGGAACAGGAAACGCCCGTCAAGGGTCGATTCGGTCTCCACTTCAGCCAGGCGGCGGTCAAAGTTTTGGACCTCAGCCACGATGCTATGAGCAAGCGACTCCAAAAGAGATGGTTCGAGGAGCTTTGCGTTCCGCCCTCTCTGATCGAGTGAAGGCGAATCGCGTGTTGATCGTGGACGAATTTAAATTTGGGGAAATCAAAACCCATGTTTTAGATAGTTTGCTGAAGGAAAAATTTAACATAGATCAAGTATTGATCGTAGATGATACCAATCGGAATCTAGAGCTTTCAGGAAGAAATATTCCTAAAGTGAAAGTGTTGCGGACTGAAGGTCTAAATGTTTACGACATCATCCGAAACGAATGGGTAGTATTTACAAAACGTGCGGTGCAGGCGATTGAAATTCGTCTAGCGCCAACGAGTTGAGGTAACGGATGCGTACAGTTTATGAAGTGGTTCGTCGGCCCATCATTAGCGAAAAAAGTACCGCACTAGCTGAGTTAGCAGGACGGTATGTTTTTGAAGTCGCTTTGCAGGCGAATAAACAAGAGATTAGGGATGCTGTTCAACGTTTGTTTAGCGTCAAAGTACGTGAAGTACGAACAATGATTATGCACGGCAAGGTCAAGCGCGTCGGTCGTTTTGAGTCAAAGCGGCCTAACTGGAAGAAGGCTCTGGTCACCCTAGCGGAAGGTCAGAAGATCGAATTCTTCCAAACAAAGTGAGTTGAACAATGGCGATTAAATCCTTTAAACCTATAACACCATCACTGCGATATAAAAACGTTGCGGATTTTTCGGTACTCACCCCGAAAAAGAAACAACCCAGAAAGCCCAGAAAGCTGACAACGTCACTTTCGAAGACAGGTGGGCGCAATCAATTTGGAAAAATGACCGTACGTCACATCGGCGGCGGCCATAAAAGAAAATACCGAGTGGTAGATTTCTTGCGGGCAAAGAGAGAAATTCCTGCAAAGGTAGCTTCTCTCGAGTATGATCCAAATCGGACAGCTTATATTGCATTATTGAATTATCAAGATGGCGAGAAGAAGTACATTCTTGCCCCCCTGAACTTGAACGTAGGCGATCCTGTGATTGCAAGCGATCAAGCGGACATTAAGCCAGGGAATAATCTTTCTCTGTCAGCGATTCCTGTGGGAACCTTGATTCACAACATCGAAGTCGAACCAGGAAAAGGTGGGAAGCTAGCCCGTTCTGCGGGTGGGTTTGCTCAACTTATGGCAAAAGAAGGCGAATACTGCCAAGTCAAGATGCCAAGTGGTGAGATCAGATTGCTTCATGCTCGCTGTCGAGCATCGGTAGGTCAGCTTTCTAATACGGATCATGAAAATATCACGATTGGAAAAGCAGGCAGAAATCGATGGTTGGGAGTTCGTCCTACTAACCGCGGCGTATCGATGAATCCCATCGATCATCCTCACGGTGGTGGTGAAGGAAAATCTTCAGGGGGCGGTCACCCGCGTACACCCTGGGGTGTTCCAACTAAGGGATATAAGACTCGTAATAACAAGCGTACTGACGCTTTTATCGTAAAACATCGTCGGTAAGGAGAGTGGATCGTGGCCCGTTCAATTAAAAAAGGCCCTTTTTGTGATGACCATCTGGTTAAAAAGGTTCAGACTGCGCGGCAAGCTCAAGATCGTAAAGTTATCAAGACTTGGTCTCGCCGTTCAACAGTGTTACCTGATTTTGTCGGTTTGACCTTTGCGGTCCATAACGGAAAGAAGTTTGTTCCGGTTTATGTGACTGAGAATATGGTTGGCCACAAATTGGGAGAGTTTTCGCCAACACGTACGTTCCATGGTCATACTCCGGCTGATAAGAAGGCCGCAGATGCAGCGCCATCGGGCGCACCAGCTGGAGGTTCAGGTGCACCTAAATCAGGGGCAGCTCCCTCAGGCGCTTCGAAAGGCTAATAGGAGTGAGCAATGGAAGTGACTGCTAAAGTAAGTTTTGTACGAATTACCCCTCGGAAAATGGGGCTATTAGTAGATGAGGTTCGTGGTAAGGGCATTAATGATGCTTTGTTTTACCTGAGACTCTCGCCGCGTAAGAGAACTGCCGGCATTTTACACACGCTTCTCAAGAGTGCGGTGGCGAATGCAGACCAAAAGGGAACAGTCGATGTAGACACCCTTTTTGTTAAGACCATTCTGGTTGGACAGGGTACCACCTTAAAGCGGTTTAGACCCCGAGCTAAGGGATCTGCTTTTAGAATTAATAAAAAGACCAGTCACGTGAGCGTTACGCTCGCAGAACGGTGATGAGGAGAACATGGGTCAAAAAGTTAATCCAATTGGATTTCGCTTAGGAATTACCCGGACCTGGGACAGTCGTTGGTTCGCTAAACGCGATTATAGCCGCTTGCTTCATGAAGACATTCGTCTTCGTGAGCATCTCAAAGGTAAACTGCATGGAGCCGGAATCGCGCGTATTGAAATTGAACGGGCTGCCAATAAGGTTAAGATCAATGTTCATACTGCACGTCCCGGAATCGTCATTGGGAAAAAAGGCGCAGGCGTTGAGTCCCTCAAGAGCGATGTTCAGAAACTTTCACGAAACGAAGTGTTCCTGAATATTATTGAAGTGAAGAAGCCTGAGTCTAACGCAACTTTGATTGCTGAGAACGTGGCTTCCCAGCTTGAAAAACGTGTTGCTTTTCGTCGAGCCATGAAGAAGTGCATGACTGCAGCGTTTAAGCAGGGAATCAAAGGCATTAAGATTCGTGTATCTGGACGTCTGGGCGGAGCTGAAATAGCTCGAACAGAATGGTATAGCGAAGACAGTGTGCCTCTTCACACCTTGCGCGCTAACATTGATTATGGAACGGCAGAAGCCCGGACTACTTATGGAATTATAGGCGTCAAGGCATGGGTTTATCACGGTGAGATTCAGACTTTGAAAAAACAAGCTGCCGTTGAAGCTAAAGCCATGCAGGGGACGTGAGGTAAGTCATTATGTTAGCACCAAAAAGAGTTAAATGGCGTAAGCACCAGAAAGGCAAAATGCGGGGTACGGCTGACCGTGGCGGCACCCTGTTCTTTGGTCAATTTGGTCTTCAGGCTGCTGAATGCGGTAAAATTAGTTCTAAGCAAATTGAAGCCTCTCGCGTAGCGATGACTCGTTATGTGAAGAGAGGTGGAAAGATCTGGATCCGAGTATTTCCAGATAAGGCGATTACTAAGAAAGCTGCTGAAACACGAATGGGTTCCGGAAAAGGGAACGTTGAAGAGTGGGTAGCAGTAATCAAGCCAGGACGAGTTATTTTTGAAATGGATGGGATCCCCCAGAGTGAGGCTTTTGAAGCCCTTCGTTTGGCAAATAATAAATTGCCAATCCATTGTAAGGCCATCAGTAAGGGTACTGAGGCCTTAGCTCTTGCGCGGAAAGAGGCTGCTCGCAAGTCCAAAATCGAAAAAAAGGCTGCAGCCGCTGTAGCAAAGGCTTAAAGGGCGAAGGAGTTAACGTGTCTACGAAGCGTTTTAAAGAGCTGAAGAATTTATCAATGGATGAGTTGGCGACAAATATTCGTGATTCAGAAGGACAGCTTTTTCAAGTCCGTATGAAAAAGGTGACTGGGCAGTTAAAAGATACAGCCACGATTTGGCGTCTACGAAAAGATTTAGCTCGGATGAAAATGCTCCGGGCACAAGTGAAACCCACTTCAGAGCAAGAGAAGGCGGCGAGGTAAGAAAATATGGAGACTGTAATTAAAACTCCTGAGCGAAGTGCGGCGCAGGAAGCAGCAGATTCTAGGAACCCAATCCAAAAGCGAAGGATGGTCGTAGGAACTGTTGTGAGCGACAAAATGCAGAAGACGATCGTTGTGAAAGTAGATCGACGAGTACGACATACTCTTTATAAGAAATATGTTGAGAAGACTCGCCGATATAAGGCTCACGATGAAACCAACGATGCGAAAGTGGGAGATCAAGTGAAGCTCGTTGAGTCTCGTCCATTGAGTCGGGAAAAGCGTTGGGTACTGCAGTCAATTCTTCGTCGCGCAGGGCAAGCCCCTGAAGCTAACGTCTAAGAGAGATGGGAGGTTCTAGTTTATGATTCAGATGCGTACTCGTTTAGACGTGGCAGACAATTCGGGCGCTAAGTCGGTGATGTGTATCAAAGTTTTGGGTGGCACAAAGAGGCGATATGCCTCCTTGGGCGACGTGATTGTAGTGAGCGTGAAAGAAGCGATCCCTAATGCGAAAGTAAAAAAGGGTGAAATTCTCAAGGCCGTGATCGTCCGTACCAAAAAAGAAGTGAACCGCAATGACGGCAGTTACGTTCGATTTGATACTAATTCTGCGGTTTTAATTAATGCACAAAATGAGCCCATTGGAACTCGTATTTTTGGACCTGTGGCTCGTGAACTTCGTGCAAGGGCATTTACAAAGATTATTTCTTTGGCGCCCGAGGTATTGTGAGGTTTTATGATCCAATTAGAGCAAATTAAGTTTTCGCTTCGCAAAAGTGACCAAGTGATGGTCATCGCGGGTCGAGATAAAGGTAAGACTGGTAAAATTCTTAAAATTGATGCCAAGACAGGTCGAGTGACTGTCGAGAAGATCAATATGGTGAAACGGCATACAAAGCCGACCCAGACACAAGCAGGTGGAATCGTAGAGAGGGAACTTCCTCTTCATTATTCGAATGTGCTTCTTTTTTGCCCGAAATGTAATCGGGGTGTTCGGCACGGGCATCAATTGACCGAGAAGGCAGCAGATAAAACTCGTAAAGCAAAGGTTCGAGTCTGTAAGCGCTGTAAAGAATCTTTGGATATAGCGTGAGTCAGGCAGGAGGTGTACAATGGTAGCAGCAAACGAAGATCAAGATAAGAAAAAAAGCTCGGCAGAAGCAGTGGACCCAGAAGTAGCGAAGGCAAAAGCAAAAACCGAAGCTAAGAAGGTTGCGGCAGATGCAGCTCGAGCACGAGCAAAGAAGGCTAAGGAAGAAGCTGCGGCATCTTCTGTGAAGATCGCTGCTCCGGGTGAGACAAAAACGTCTCCAAGTAAGCCTCCTCGGCTTTTGAAGCTTTATCAGTCAAAGGCAGTTCCGTCTTTGATGAAAGAATTTCAATTCAAGAATCCAATGCAGGTCCCTCGGTTGACTAAGGTTGTTGTCAATTGTGCGGTGAAGGATGCTGTTGCTAATCCTAAGGTATTGGATGGAACCTTTGAAGAAATCTTGGCAATTACCGGTCAAAAACCAGTGATGACCCGAGCTAAAAAGGCTATTGCTGCATTTAAGGTGAGAGCCGGAAATCCAGTCGGAGTGATGGTTACTCTGAGACGCGCTAGAATGTATGAATTTCTTGATCGTCTAATGAATGTTGCCTTGCCTCGAGTTCGGGACTTTAAAGGGATTAATAATAAGTCTTTTGATGGTCGTGGGAATTTTTCCCTAGGTCTTCGTGAGCAGATTATTTTTCCTGAAATTAATTATGACAAGGTCGATAAGGTGCGCGGGATGACTGTCACTATTA
>JANNCA010000340.1:0-2624 GCA_031386075.1 Oligoflexia bacterium | reverse complement strand
TGAGAAAAATCAAAGTCACTTAACTCAGGAAACTCTCCCCAACCTGAATCCCTCAAACATTCAATCACCCACGATTTCGTTCTTGAATAAAGACCTTCTCCCGTCTCAAAAAAAACGACTTGAAGGCTTCCTCAAGTGGGGAATCCAAGAGTATCCTTCGGAACATTATTTGGTTATTATCTGGGGCCATGGCCAAGGTTGGACGGCCACCCCCGAGAGGCCTGTCGAGCCATTCACACCAGAAGACTTACAGGTCGGATCTTCAGGATGTTTTGGCCGAATTCTGAGGAATTCGTGGGCGAGAGGTTGTTGCGGCGACCTCTGTCAGGGGAGCCTTAGCCTGAATGCAGTGGTTCCTCCTCTGCAGATTGAAAACTCAAACCCAAAAGAAAACTCTCGAGGAAGATTCGGTGGGCTGGGTCTAGAGGAATCCTCCGGTTACCTCACTCTTCCAGACCTCAAAGAGGCTCTCAATGAAGTCAAAGAATGGTCGAACGGTAAACCCATAGACGTCTTTGCTTCAGACGCCTGTTTGATGCAATCTATAGAAGACGTCAGTCACCTTTCTCATTGTGCAAAATACATTTGTGGATCGGAGGACATAGAAAGTTATGCTGGATTTCCCTATGGTTCTTTACTCTGTCATCTCAACTCAGACCGTAAATTCGATGGGGCAGTCGAACACATCACTCACGATGAAGGAGAACCTCATTCTGTCGCCTGGATGATTCCAAAACTTTACCAAGAGTCGTTCGCTCCAGGTATCGGCTCTCAATGGGAATTAGAT
The DNA here is from genome assembly GCA_031386075.1 of Oligoflexia bacterium. Taxonomy (GTDB): domain Bacteria; phylum Bdellovibrionota; class UBA1018; order UBA1018; family UBA1018; genus CAIYTD01. The sequence goes on along the minus strand of JANNCA010000340.1, from coordinate 1,837 downwards.
CCCAACGCCTGCCGCTATTTGACTGGCTGTAGTATTTCGACTGAGCACTTTAATCGCACTCTCTTACCGTCAATGGATAAGCTCGGTGCAGCTTTACTCTTGTTTATTCATGAAGAACCACAGCGGTATCTTTCAATCAAAGAGCTCCTGCAAAAAGGACCTTTCTACCCAGGAGGTACTCAGGATTTAGGCCTTGTCCTGAATGGTTTCTCAAATCTGGTCACTGCCGATATTCAGGCCCACAAAGGCATAACGACCCATGCCACTGCAGCCCTACAAATCGCCTTACATAAAACTCAAAATTCTCTCAACGATAGCGTCGTTAATTTTGTTTTAGGCACCCAGTACAACTCCTCACTTCACCAGGACTCGGTCGGAGGTCCAAAGGGACTATCGATTTGGATGCCCGAGCTGGATGAAGATTATTGGGCTAGGATTGAAGACTATTCAAAATCCGATTTCTACAAACAAAAAGGATGGCAAAACTTTATGCATCAATTGTATCCAAAACCTAGATAGGCTTTAAGATCAACTTCACCGTATTCAATTTTCCTGCGCGAAGAACCCATTCTGTGAGCAGATTCGGGGTAAACCACTCCTCCAAAATGACCTGCCCATCAATCTTAATAGCCCTTTGTTGAAGAAGTCTCCTGGCCTCAGACTTGGACTTCACAAATCCCTGTTCAACTAAAATCAAAAGCAATGGAACTCGTCCTTCAGAGTCCAAGGCCACGGTTACCCTAGGCAAATCAGAAATGAGGGTTTTCTTAGAAAATAAATCTTCAAATCGCTTTCTTTCGACTTCACCGCTCCCGGAACCGCAGTAGCGCTCAACGATTTCTGAAGCGAGCCGTTTTTTTGCCTCCATGGGATGAAGGTTTCCTGATTCCAAGTCTTTTTGAATTCGCTCGACTTCGTCTGCGGAGAGAGCGCTTAAAAGCTCATAGTAACGAAGCATCAAAGTATCTGGAATGGACATCATTTTGCCAAACATGTCCTTAGGTAAATCTGTCAGGCCAATATAATTGTCCATACTTTTGGACATTTTGTTCACGCCGTCTAAGCCTTCAAGCAATGGCATAATCAAGACGGCCTGCTGGGGAAGTTGAAAACATTTTTGAAGCCATCGCCCCATGAGAAGGTTAAATTTTTGATCCGTACCCCCCAGCTCCAGGTCAGCCTTCATCGCTACAGAATCATACCCTTGAAGGAGAGGGTACATGAACTCATGAACATAAATAGGCTGTTCCTTTTTCATTCTCTCAGCAAAGTCGTCCCGTGCAAGCAATTGACCGACCGTCGTTGTCATTAAAATTCCAAAAAACTCGCTGATATGAATCGGATTCAACCAGGTACTATTGAAGACAATCTTCGTTTTGTCAGGATCTAAAATTTTAAAAATCTGGTCTTGATAAGTTCGGGCATTTTCCCTCACTTCATCGGGTGACAGCTGCTGGCGAAGCTTATTACGTCCTGTCGGATCCCCAATCTGGGCAGTAAAATCTCCAATTAAAAAATGAACCTCGTGGCCAAAGTCCTGCAAGAGTTTGAGTTTATTGATGACCACCGTGTGACCCAAGTGAATATCAGGTCGCGACGGATCTGCCCCGAACTTAACAATGAGGGGCTTTTTCTGCCGGTAAGAGTTTTCAAGCTTCTTCAGAAGATCGTCTTCAGGGATCAACTCAATGATACCGCGCTTTAATTCTTTCAACTGTTCAGTCGGGGTAGCCCTTAATAAAATGGAACTCATATTTTCGTATAAACAAAAGGTGAACTTAGAAGTCAACTCTAAATTCAAATCGACTCAATAGAAATTTGACTTAATGAAAATTTC
>JANNCA010000233.1:0-4736 GCA_031386075.1 Oligoflexia bacterium | reverse complement strand
ATTTTGAATCGTTTCTGGGGTTTTCTCTTCTTCCAATTGGCAAATCATATCTCCCAGGGTCGTCTCAAAAATAGCGTAGAGACCTTTTCCCAAACCTAACTTCTCTTCAGTGATTAACATTGAGTACTCCTTTTATTTTCTTTTCAAACTCCATACCATCAATTTCCTGCTCGCGAAATATTGAATTGTTTGAGAATGATTTCTAAAATCTGAACATTTGAGTCATAGGCAATCATCTGAATCGCCTCCATACCCGTCACCCAGCGATAATCGATATGCTCATGAGGATCCAGCTGAGGACTCGGTTTCCGAAAAGAAGGGGCTGGAACGGCAAGTAAAAAAGCCTGTTCCAGCACATTTTTCCCACGACTTTCATACTCAAAGGGTTGTCCCACGGGCTCAGGTGACGCAGTAAAGACAAAACCAGACTCCTCTTGCGCCTCACGGAGAGCAGCATCGATCAAAGTCTCTCCTCGATCAACACTCCCGGTAACGGGCTGCCAAAAACTCCCTCGCTCTGGGCGCGTGAGCAAAACAAGAAATGAAAAATCACCCTCCTGGGAGTGGCGGCAATAAATCCAGACTTGAACTTTTCGCTTGAAACGAGTCATTTCGTGAACTTAGGTGAATTACAATTGGCCAGCAACTGATTTTCCAGTTGATCAAAAATCGCAGCTTGAATGCATAGGATTTTAGATCTACTCAAACCCGAAAATCAATATCATGACGATGAATCTCTCTTCCCCTGGGAGGAGGCCCATGAAGAATAATGAAGAAAAGAACTTAATATTTCTTACTCATGATCTATCCAAGTTGTGATAGTACTCAGATGAGTTTGAACTAGAATGGCCCAAACCCAAGAAACCATGGTTCGAAAGAAACAAAGTTTACAGTCAGGTTAAAAATTAAGTATGCCGATGTAGCTCAGTTGGTAGAGCAACGCTTTCGTAAAGCGTAGGTCGTGTGTTCGATTCACATCATCGGCTCCAATTTACCTTAAAAAATCATTCAATCCGAAAATCGCCCGTTAAAGAGATTGCAATCGCTTATCGTTTGAGCTGGATATCCAACCACGATAAAGGCAACCCCCACGGACTGCTTTACAGAACCTGCAGCAAACAGTTATCCAAGAGTTGCTTGCCATAGCTGTTTGCTGCAGGTTCTATCTATTTTCAACAGAGAGCTTTCGATTTTCTACCCACTATCGAGTGGAGCCACACCGTTCAAGAAAATTTTTCCGTGCGCGGGATCAAAATCTTTAGCGCCGAAAAGCATTCTCTTGAACGCCTTGCCCTAAAAGGTAAATCTTGAGATCGATAGGAGAACCGAAACCTAGAAATTACACTTACGGCAATTCTTTATATCCATCTGCATCGAGGGATTTTTTAATATTCCATTTATAATTTAAATCTGTACCCACTAAAACTCTGCTGACATTTGGGTGATTGTAAAAATACTGGTCTAAATTTTTTGTCATGGTCTGAATTTGACTCTCCCGAATTGAACCCAGCGTATTACTTGCTGCAGTCTCGGACATCATCTCCCATCGATTAAATCCTAGAACAGTCAGGATAGGAGTAAATCCTTCCAACAAGAGTGAACGGACCGGCAAGAATTTGATTTGGCCCCAGGCTAGGTGTGCACCGCCTAAAATAAATTTATTGAGCCCACTCAAAAAACTGGCTTTATCTATAAAAGCCTGAAATACGAGTGCCCCTCCAGTCCAAGACGAGCTGAAGCTATTTAGGGCTAATCCAAATAAAAGTAATTTCCCCGAGTTTTTAATTACGGACTGAAGTTTCTCCTTTGAATGAGAATAATCCTCATTTCCTCCAATTGCAGTCACAATAACCTCTTCTGTACTAGGAATATGTCCTTCCAGAAGATCCTGAATCGGATCCATGAGCTGAGCACTCAACTGGATCGATTCAGGACTCTGAAAATTTTGATCTTCATCTACCGGAAGAATCGGATAAACATTGAAATTTTTAAAGCCCTCAATCGAGGCGGAATCTTTATGCTCATCTAATGATACAAGTATAATCTCTCGCTGGATTCCATTCACTTCTTTGTTATAAATTGAAAGAGAAGACGAAAACTGCTTGAGGTTAAGTTCAGAAATCTCGCTGGATCCGCGCGCATTCAATGCGCTAGGACTCAGATGATTGTAAGGCAGCTTAAATGAAGTTGATGAATGTGGAAGGGCAAGCATAAGCCATAAAACACTTGATGTGAGCATCTAAATTAAACTCCTGATTCGAAATAATTAAGAAAGACATAATAAGAATGAAGCGTCCATTACCAAAGAATCGGACTAAATCAAAGATTAAAATTCGACCTATGATTATTCCTCAATGAGCGCGAACCCACTCAGATATTCCCGATTAAAGCTGAATCACTGCGCCAGCCATCAAGCTGACATTCCTGAGCTTAGTATCAATTGCCGAAGTGGTGTCGATATCGGTGAATCCAAGCATATAGCGAAAATCAGCAATTAAATTGATTCCTGGCGCTACAGGATAAGCCCCACGCAGACTGCCCACTATCCCAAAATCAGAGCCAGCCCAATTAAAGGCTGTACGAGTCATCGTTGTACTCAATCCACCGGCTGAGAGGGTGACATCAGAAGTCGCAACGGATGCATAGACACCCAGTCCAAAGCGAAAAAACTGGGGGACCACTGGGTAAGTCAACATCACGGGAACTGTAATATAATTAACCGAAACACCAGATCCTGTGAGAAACAATCCCCGTGACTGCATCAGTAGATCTACCCCCAGCCCAAGCCCAAACCCCCCTTGCAAATCAAAATGAGAAGTCGCCCCATAAACAAAGGAAGTGATTGATCCCGTTGCCGTTGACACTGAATTAGTCGATAAACTCGCCGACCCCCCATCAAGGCCACCCATCAGACCTAACTCAATTCCAGCATTCGCAGGGCAGATCGCTCCAGTTAACACCACCCAACCAGTTAGGGCAAAAGACCTTGCAAACTTTTTTAAAGTCACCTGAGAGTCTCCTTCTAAAAAATTCTACGGTTATTTGAATCTACAAAAACTTTGATCGGCTTAAAATCATGAATCTCGCCTTCATCAAAGTCCCCATACGATACAATAATAATCAGATCTTGCTTTGCAACTAGGCGAGCCGCGGCACCGTTCAAACAGATCTCACCTTCGCCTCCAGGTATCACATAGGTGGCAAATCGATTTCCATTATTCACATTGTAAATTTCCACCCGTTCATATGCAAGAAGATTTGCTGCTTGGCAAAGAGCTGAATCAATCGAAATAGAGCCCTCATAGTTGAGATCGGCCCCAGTCACAACTGCCCGGTGGATTTTAGACTTCATGAGTGTTCTGCGCATGAGATGGTTCTATCTCAAATTACATATCTTGAGAACGCAAAATCGCAATCACAACCCTGCGTACCAATCATAGCCTCGCTCTTCCCAATAGTCCGGAGGGCGAGTATTCGACAACCTGATCTTCCCAATTCTTTTGAGGCTTTTAATTCCATACTTAATGGGAATCACTAATCGAAGCGGAGCCCCGTGCTCAGGAGCCAAAAGAAACCCATTCATCTCATAGGCAAGCAAGGTTTGTGAATGAAGCATACTTTCCATGTCTAAGGAAACATAGTAATTGCGATCTGGAGTTTCAAATCCCACATATCGATATTGATTGCTAAGCCCATAAATTTTCAAGAAATCAGAGAATTTAACCCCCGAATAAGAAAAATTTGTACTCCAACCTTCAATACAAAAAAACTGTGTGTCTGAAAAGGTTTTTGGGAGCCACTTCACTTGAGCGATAGAAAGACTCTGGACCTCATGATTCTCAACAAAAACATGGAGTCGCCACTTTTGAACATCTATCGGACTTCCAAGTCCAATCTTTCCATTCAGTCGAGGTATCGCCCCGGGTGGGGGTATCTCCTTTGAAAAGACCCTTCGATCAGGACTGTAGAATTTAGCCCATAATTGAGAACTAAAATTCAACGAGGCTCTCAAAACTCGAGAAATACTGTCATTTTTTGGCACTTGACTGATCCACAGACAAGCTCCCGCAGTTAAGCAAAACAGCACTCCTCCTAAAAGAAATTTTTTGATAGTCAGTTGCTGGACACGACGGTAACTTAAGACTGGACGCTTATTATTTTTTTTCATTGACGCTGTAACCGATCACCATGGCTCTAAAATTATTCCACCCAGCTCGAGCAACCTGGATCACATGAACTACAAAAAACAACACATAACCGATCGCTAAACAAAAATGAATCAGGCGCGCCGCTTCATAACCCCCAAATAGTGATTTGAGCCAGGATAACTGCACGGGCTTGTAGATCGCATAACCAGTTAATACAGAGATGGCTCCAAAAATAATAACTCCCGTATAAATAATTTTTTGAGCGCCATTAAACTTATTTAATTCTGGAACCTTTTTACCCAAATGCAAATCATGTAAAATGACCTTCCATGCCTCGCCAAAAGATTGCTTGGTAGGCACTAAATCCCGCCATTCACCAGAAATCAAAGTATAAGCTACATAACCTACTCCATTGAAAACAAAGAACCATTGAAAGAATATATGCCAGGCTATCCCCTCTGCAAGACGGTGGTCTGCACGAAATGCAGCATAAAACCGCTCTGGAAAAAAACGAAGAAAGGGCTGACCTTGAATCGTGATTTGATAAATATCATTTGCCCAATAAATGAGAATACCGCTCCAAATCAT
>JANNCA010000213.1:0-9110 GCA_031386075.1 Oligoflexia bacterium | reverse complement strand
CTTCTACCCAAGACCCACCGGCGGCCGAACTGCGGGTGACATTCCCATTATCAGAATAAAGAGCAAAGAAATTCGTGTGAAACCGAGACGGATTGAACTGCCCGCTCCCCGTTCCTATGACCAAACTGTCGTAAGCCGGGGCAACGCTTCCTACGAGAGGGAGTCCGAGCACGGGCAAGAAAGAGGTGGCGTTGAAGGACTGTGCCGAGAAGTCCCAACTACTTGTATAGTTCGCCGGGCCCTGTCCAGCCAAGGTCCCTCCTGGGCCGATGGTCCCATCAAAGTGAATGGGGAGAGTAGCTCCTGTGGTCCAATTATAGTCCGTGTTGGTCGGGTCAATGGTGCTCGTTATTCCAAGGCACGTGTGGGTTCCTGTGCTACAGCTGCCTAACTGGTCGGTGGAAATTTGCCAGACGTTGCCGACCATGTCTTGGATGCCATGGAGTGAAACGCAATTTTTTGTCGCGTTACTCCCAGTGCGAACCGCATTTTTTCCGGTAGCGAATGTAAAAGGCAGAGTTTCTAAATCGCTTGGCGTCGCAAGGTTATCATAGGTCAGTCCACTTCCAAAGTTTGAATTGCAAGCGCCCGTCGTCGGGAGATTGGTACCATTTTCAAGGTTTAAGATCTGAGTATCCGTATAAGAGGTCGGCCATGCTGCAGCCACGATTTGCTGACTATGCTTGGGCAGGCCTTTTATGCCTTGTCCCGGCACGCTGAATTGCTGGCAGGCGAGCTGACTCTGACCCTGATAAATGTACACCAAGGGTGGCAAGCCCGGCGCGTTCGATGCCATTTGAGCGAATTGAGCACTGGATGCTAAGTCAGATAGCGTCCAATTGGTACTTGAAGTCCATACAAAGCATTGACCGTTCATGCGATCATAGTAGGTCTGGCCTGTGCCTCCGGTCACTAAACCCTGGGGGGTTCCGGTAGTGCCTATGCAACCGTCCGTAGAACTCCCACAGCTCAATGCAGCAGTGGCATTCGGAGGGGTGTAGTTACAACCTAAAGGGAACGTATCCCAGAACACGGGACTCCCGACGTCATAGTAACCACTATTATTCCCAGGACCGACATAGGAGCAACGATAATTATTGGATCGATCGATCGTCCTGCCCATGAGCTGAGTGCACATCTCCCAGTTTGCAATCCAGGGGTGTACCAACGACATGTTTACAGGTGGAACCATCATCTTTATTTCGGTATCGGGTGCGGAAGTGGTCGCGACCCGAGTTCCAATGACGGGCCTGACGACATAGTAATAGTTCGTGAGTGGACTCACGGAGGAGTCCACGTAGGAAAGCGCGCTCGTAGAAATGCCTGTGGCCAAGGGAGATGAAAAGTTTTGCGCCCCCGAAGTGGTCGAACGATAGAGATTGTAGGAAGAAATCGTCCCTCCCGAGTACGTCATCGCGTTCCACCTCAAGGCCACCGATGCCGATGTGGTGGCGAGTCCGGTGGCCTGACTGACTGGGGCTCTACCCCCCAACGCTTGAGCTAGGGTCCATCCGTTGTGAGTGGCAATCAGGGCAGTGGAAGGCGAGGACGGCGACGGGGACGAAAAAGTCGAAGGTCGGCTCATGAATCCTGGACCACAACCTGACAGGAAGAGGATACCGAAGAAAGTGAGGATGTGTGGGTGTCTCCACCTAAAATGAAGTTCCAATTCCTCTATTTTCCCACAATGACTTTAGGAGTCAATTCATTATTTATGTTTTATTTACAATTTTAACCCTCCGGAACACTTGATTCTGTCAATTGAGACACAGGTGAGATTTATCGAAAGTTTTTCCCCGGGAGCCGCTCTCACGACAAAATACCTAAAAGGCGCGACCGAATCCCTGAAAAATCGCACCAGGCCTGAATAAAGGTGTGGTAAAGACAGTCACTAAAGAGAGGTCCTCGACTTTATGGAACGTTTTGCCCAGCTAGCAGCAGAAACTCTTCGCAGTGTTCTACCCCTACCCCAGACCCTCCAAGTCACTGACCTTGAGATCCCACATGATCCCCAACTGGGCGACTTTGCCTTTCCCTGCTTCAAACTGGCAAAACAACTCAGAAAATCACCTCCTCAAATTGCCCAAGAAATTGCCCAAGAAATCGCGCAAAAATTACCCCGGGACGAAATCGGAGAGACCCTCCAGGTGTCTGCAGTAGGGCCCTATGTCAACTTTACCGTTCCTCCCCGAGTAGCCCTCAAGTCTTTGCTCAAGGATATTCTCAGCCCTGACACCTCTTACGGCCGTCTATCGCCAGGATCCAGGGGAACCTGGGCACTTGAATTCAGCTCGCCCAACGTAGCAAAACCTCTCAATATCTACCATTTAAGAACAACCGCTTTAGGTGCAGCCCTCGATCGAATAGGCCGCTTTCGAGGCTACACTGTCGTCACCCTCAATCACTTAGGGGACTGGGGCAAGCAATACGGCATGCTCACGGTAGCCTTCAGGCTTTTTGGTAAGGACCAAGACAGTGTTCTGACCATGAAGGATTTGGTCGAGATGTACGTCAAAATCAACGCGATGGCGGAGACCGATCCCCAAATTGAAATAGAAGCCAAACAATCCTTTCTCAAACTCGAGCAGGGAGACCCCAAAATTACGGCTCTTTGGAAAAAATGCGTCATTCTATCGATCCAAGAATTTAATCGTCAGTATTTAAGGCTTGGCGTCCATTTCGACCATTTTTGGGGAGAAAGCTTCTATAAAGATCAGCTCGCTCCACTTTTACAAAGTCTGAAAGAAAAAAACATTCTCATTGAAAGCGAAGGCGCTTGGATCGTTCCAGTTCAAGACGAAGACGACAAAGAACTCCCCCCTTGCATCCTACAAAAAGGGGACGGCGCTACAATCTATGCCACCCGCGATGTGGCCGCTGCGATTTATCGATATGAACAATTTCATTTCGATCGCATGACCTACATTGTCGGAGCTGAACAACGGCTTCACTTTAAGCAAGTTTTTGCGGTCTTGAAAAAAATGGGCTTCGCCTGGGCGAGCCACTGTGAGCATGTGCCCACAGGACTCTATCGGTTCAAGGACGCAAAAATGTCGACTCGAAAAGGTAATTTCGTGACCCTCGAGGAAGTCTTAGAACTAGCAAAGGAACGAGCAATCACGCTGATGACTCAAAGACAAAAGGCAGCCGCTAGCTCACCTCAGAGTCCCTCGGGTGGCCCTTCTAGTGAATCGTCTGACGCAGAACAAGCACTCATTGCCGAGGCAGTCGCTGTGGGAGCGGTTGTTTTCCACGATCTTCACACGGATCCTGTTCGAGATGTAGAATTCGATATCGATCGAATCGTTAATTTCGAAGGTGAAACGGGCCCCTACCTTCAATATGCCCATACCCGATGCTTGAGTATCCTTCGAAAGGCCCAAGAAACCCAACAATGGACTGGCCCAGTAACCTATAATGAATCTGCCGTCAGCCTATTACAAGCACCGGAAGAGTTGAATTTAGTCAAAACCCTAGGACAGTTCCCCCTTCACTTGGAGCGAACTCTGACCTTTGCCAAGGCCAGTCAACTCGCCCATTATCTTTTGGACGTGACACGGATCTTTGGATCATTCTACCGAGAATGCCAAGTCCTCGGAAATCCCCCTGAACTCACCCATGCCCGCCTGATGCTCGTAGAGGCAACCCGCAGAATTCTCGGCACTGGACTCAATCTTCTCGGAATCCCACTGCCCGAACGAATGTAATGTAATGTTGTTTTAAGATTTTAAGAAAAAACTGTACTCGGGTCTCCATTTACATTAGGTGTACTCCGTGCGTAAAGATCGCATGGGGAACTCAAAATGGTTAAAATTTTCTTTTTCATCACTTGCTTGAGCTCCTTAAGTCTCCTTCAGGCTCAAGGGGCTTCACGCAATTCGAAAGTGCAATTCCCCCCCGGTTTTTTATGGGGTGTTTCCACAGCCGGCCAACAAATCGAAGGCAAGAACCTCTCCAGCGACTGGTGGTTCTGGGAACATGAAAAAAGCAAGAATCGGATCCGAACCGATGCAGCATCCGACCATTGGAACCAAGTTGAATCGGACATTCAACTGATCAAAGAAATTCATGCCACCGCCTATCGATTCTCTATTGAATGGTCTCGGATCGAACCTCAAGAAGGAGTCTTCGACACACAGGCTATCCTGCACTACCGAAACGAAGTGAATTCGCTGTTGCAAGCAGGAATCACTCCCATCATGACACTGCAGCACTTCACTTTTCCTCAATGGGTGAGAAAGTGGGGTGGATGGGAATGGGAAGGAATTACAGAAGCGTTCGAAAATTTTGCTACCCTCGCCTATACTGAAATCGCCCCTTCAGTTCGATACTGGACTACCGTCAACGAGCCAATGAATTATACACTCGGTGGCTACATCGGTGGATTCGTTCCTCCGGGAGAAAAGCGAAAAATCTCGGGAATCACCCCGGTCATTCGAGGAATCCTCAAAACTCACGCCCGAATCTACCATCTTCTTCACCGCCTCGCGGCAGATAAAAATCAATCGATTCAAGTCGGCATGGCCCTCCAAATTCGAGAAATGAAACCATGGAATCAGTGGAATCCTTTAGATCAATTGGCAACACCCTATGCCAAAACAGCTTTCAACTGGACATTCCCGGATGCCATGACTACAGGAAAATTGAAGATGAATTTTCCAACACAAATCTCTGTAGATGAAGAAATTCAGGATCTTTCAAATACCCAGGATTATGTTGGAATGAACTATTACGGGGGCGATCAGATTGAGTTTTCGTGGAAGGAAGGAATCATCCGACATGACTGGGACGATCTCACCCCTTCTCAATTTAAGGAATTAGGACGGGATATTCGCGCTAAATCTTTTTACAATCTCGTCAAAGAGGTCAGCGTCAAGTACCCAGGTAAACCCATTTTAATTCTCGAAAACGGGATTCCAGATCCCACCGACCAACTTCGACCTCAGTTCCTTAAAGACCATTTGTACGCTTTATCCAAGGCCATCCAGGAAGGTGCTCCAGTCCAAGCTTACTGCTACTGGACCCTGATGGATAGCTTCGAATGGACCCAGGGATACGACCTGCGATTCGGATTATTTGAAACCAATTATAAGACATTTGAAAGAATCAAAAGGCCGAGCGCCGATCTATTCCGCTCGATCTCAGACAACAACGGCTTTGATTTAGAAGTGGGGATCTAATGTTTACCATTCGACTAGCAACAATCATCATACTTTTTGGAATATCTGCCTGTAAAACTGGCGCAATAGTCAACGAAAAACCAGCGGAGTCTATCTTGATTCGATCCGATTACAAAATAGGTGAAGTCACTCAACTCTGTGCACAAGCGATGCAATATGCGAATGGACAATTTGACTTAATTGCTAAACTATCTCCCGAGCAGAGAACCATTCAAAATACACTGCTCGCCTTCGAAAAAACGAATGCGGAACTCACCGATGCAGCCACCCCTCTGACTTTCATGGGTTCCGTTTCTACAAATCCGTCCATAAACAAAGAGGGTTCGGCTTGTGAAGATCAACTCAACCAATTTGAGGTTTCAGTTTTTACACGAAAGGACTTATATGAGGCTATCCAGGCTCAAGTTGCACTCACGCCTACCCATCTTCAACTCCAATCGGAAACTCTGAAATCATTTGAAGACAACGGGTTAAAACTTCCCGTAGATGAACTCAAAAAAGTGAAAGAGCTGAAGCAATCCTTAGCTTCCATGGAATCCCAGTTCAGTACGAATCTCAACGAGGACCAATCGACTGTCGAATTTACCGAAGCAGAACTCGAAGGTGTTCCTCATGATTTTATCAACGGACTGAAGAAAACAACCGATGGAAAATTTGTAGTCACCACCAAAGAGCCCGACTATGTCAGAATCATGGACAATAGTAGCCATTCTGAAACTCGAAGAAAGATGCAAGATGCTTACGAAAATCGCGCAGCAATAGCCAACACGAAACTCTTAGAGGACGCCATTCAGCTTCGCCAGAAAATTGCTGCCGTCATGGGATACAAAAGTTGGGCTGATTACCGGCTCCACCATCGGATGGCAAAAGACTCAGAAACTGTCTTAACCTTTCTCAACGGGCTCAAACAAAAGCTCTCTCTAAGAAACAAGGATGACCTCACTCTCCTTTTAAAGTTCAAAAAAGAGACCGATCCCACCGCGACAGAACTCAAGGCCTGGGATCTTCGGTACTATGCCAACCAATTGAAGAAACGCGACTACCATTTAGATAAAGAAGTCATTCGAGAGTACTTCCCCCTAGATCGAGTCATGAACGGTTTGTTTCAAGTTTATTCAAAACTCCTGTCTGTCCACTACATCGAAGAAAAAGGAACTCAAGTCTGGGCGGATGGAGTCAAGCTCTATCAAATCCGCAACACAGCCGACAACGAGTTAATTGGCTACTTCTATATTGATTTTATTCCTCGAGCAGGAAAGTACGGTCATGCTGCCGCATTTCCTTTGATTTCAGCTCGGTTTATTGATAGCGGCCCCCGGGGAAAGCCCGGTGGCCAATACAGCCATCCTATTTCTGCTATAGTGGCCAACCTCAGTGCCGCTGAAAACGGCAAACCCGTTCTTCTCACTCACGATGAAGTCGAAACCATCTTCCATGAGTTTGGCCATATTATGCACCAGACCCTCACCCGGGCACCTTTTGCCAGTCTATCGGGATCCAATGTGGATCAGGATTTTGTAGAGGCCCCCTCCCAGATGTTAGAGAATTGGGTCTACTCCCCTGAGATTCTGACCCTTCTTTCAGGGCACTACTTAGACCCGAGCAAGAAGCTCCCCTCTGAACTCCTTCAGAAGATCGTTGCAGCAAGGGACTTCAATCAAGGCTACTTTTATACCCGCCAACTGGTTCTTGCATTGACCGATATGACTTACCATACGACTTTAGGCCCAGTGAATTCGACTCAAATTTATCATGATCTTCATAAGGAACTCACTGGAATCGATGCCATAGCCAACAGTCATTTCCAAGCAAGCTTTGGCCATCTCATGGGCGGGTATGACGCTGGTTATTACGGCTACCTGTGGTCAGAAGTCTATGCGGCAGATCTGTTTACTCGATTCCAGAAGGAAGGACTGCAAAGTCCCGAGGTAGGACTCGAGTACCGCAAAACAATCCTCGAAAAAGGTAAAATGATCGATGCATTCGAACTTTTACGTGAATTCTTAGGGAGAGAACCTAACTCAGAGGCCTTTTATAGGAAACTCCATCTAGAGACGTCTCCTGGGTCGAGGTGATTGAGAGCAGATTGAGATCAAGCCCCAGATCTAACAACACCTTTCTCCTTGCGATTCCACTCTATTTCAATTAAGAGGGCATGATACCTTCATGGAGCCTCAGTTGATTATGAGTTCGCGTAAGAATCACCGTAAAATGGTCGATCCATCCAAATCCGCTTCACCTTGTCGTGCGCTCGTGTGGATGGACTCCACCCAGCTGAAAACCGAAGAGCAAACAAAGTGTAAAAAACTTCATCACAAGCTGGAAAACACACGGCTATCCGTGGAACTTCATGAGTCCAAAAGCGTTCCAGAGTTTCAAAAGTGGATGCAAGACCAATTCAACGAGCAACTCATCCAGCTCCGCACTCTCGGCCAAAAATTCGCAGAACTTCAACCCCTTGTGGATGCGGTTCAACGGCAAAGCTTCATGCAAGGCATCCCGCAATGGAAAGCTTATGAAACCATTGTGAAAATGAGAACCAGGGAAGAAGAACTCCTTAGAAAAAAGGACGAAAAAAGAAAAGAGCGCGAAAAAGAAAACCCAAAAGGCGAACCTCATCCGTCCGAGAGCGAATTTGAAGATGAATTCACAGGCGAATCCCAAAACAAGTTTGAAGACAAATTTGAAGACGATTGTGAAAACGAAGCCAAAGAAGACTTTCTACGAGCCGCTTTTGAAGCCGTATTCGGCAACAAAAAAAAATGGCGCTCCCGACACCAAAGCTACGAAGAAGCCTACCAAGAGTTTAAAGACGAAATGCTGAGCGAAGGCGAAAATGAGGACACTCGGCAGCGGCAACATCAATCCAAGTCAGAGTCTTCCTCCTCACCCAAGAAGCCCAGTCCATCCCAGGAAGCCACCCGCAGTCTCGTCAGAGAACAGTATCGCATCCTCGCCAAAAGGCTCCACCCGGATCTCAACCCTAATCTAGGGCCTAAAATGCTGGAGCTCTGGCACCAGGTTCAGAAAGCCTATGAAGCCCAAGACTTGACCCGCCTGGAAACATTGACCGCTCTCAGCGACCTGGCCGATCCCAACTCGGAAAAAATCGGTCATATTTCGACACTCAAAAATCTCTTCCGGGAACTCCGGGCCGCTCTCAGTCAACTGGAAAAGAAAATCCGTGCTGCAAAGAAAGACCCTTCCTGGAAATTCCATGAAAAAATAAATCAACCCCAAGAAATCCTATTATTTAAAAAAGAAATGACTCGATCCCTCAAAGTTGAAGAAAAGAGCCTTCGTAACCAAGTAGATCAACTCCAGGATCTCGTTCAAGAATGGGCTAATCCTTCAAAGAAAGACCATCGTCGAAAAAAGTCGAGATCTTCAGAGATGGGTGGGATGGACGAGATAGACGAAATGCTTCGATTCGCTGGGTTGTTTCGATGAAGTCCAATTCTCGAGCACCCCTTTCGGCAGCACCTCCTTTTTTGGCCTTGGACTTTGAAACAGCTCACTATGACAGCGACAGCGCCTGTTCGATCGGACTCGTTCGAGTCGAAGGCAATCAGATTGTTTCGGAAGACTCCTTCCTCATTCAACCTCCGAACCGGAACTTTGTGTTCACTTCCATCCACGGCATCACTTGGGAGCAAGTGAAAGCCGCCCCTCTTTTCTTAGATCTCTGGCCACGATTGAAACCCCTATTTGAAGGAATTGAATTCATCGCTGCTCATAACGCCAGATTTGACCAAAAAGTTCTTTATGCCTGCTGCGAGCGCTACAAAATCACTCCCCCTCCCATCCGTTTTGAGTGCACCGTCCAATGGGCGCGCCAATACCTCAAGATTTACCCCACGAATCTTCCTGCCGTCTGTTCGGAACTCAAAATCCCCCTCAAACATCACGATGCTAGCTCAGATGCACGAG
>JANNCA010000201.1:0-2331 GCA_031386075.1 Oligoflexia bacterium | reverse complement strand
ATAAACATCTGCTTCACAGTGGGCCGAAAAAAATGAAAGGGTGGATGCCGCTTGAATGTTGTAGTGCTTTCGTAATGCATCCATTTTGAAGGAAGCGATTTCCGGAATCTGATGCTCATAGGCAAACAGTGCACCCAGTCCCTCAGCGTAGGAATTTTGTGTAAATTCCATGAAGGTATCTACCAAGTCTAGGGTTTCCGGGAGTAAGGTCTCGTTCTTTACCTGGTCTCTAGATTCTCCCATTCCTTCGGCAAACCTCATCCAAAGCTCAGGATGGTTTTCAGTTCCTCGCTCCTCATCGATGAGATTTTCGAGAAGAACTTGTCTTGCCTGAATGTCATCGCAATGAGAATGGGTTGCGCTTACATACCGGGGGAATGCTTTGACATGGTGGTAATATTGACGCGCATAAAGGCGTAGGGTTTCCATTGGAACTGTGCCGCAGCTCCAAGCCTGGTAAAACTCATGTTTCAGCAGGTGTTTGTGAGAAAGATTGCCGACCAGGGTTTCTGTAAAGTTCATAGACCCATATGACCAAGTTCGCTTGATCAGTCAAGAAAATTTCCAGGAACTCAAAGCGGAGGGGCAAGCTATCGAACTTGCCCCTCGATCGAGCTGGGTCGCGTCATATTCCGGGGGCGATGACTCAGGCGCGAGCACTCTTCCTCGATTTTCTGACCTCAATGAAACTGAACTCAATTCATGGGAGTTCAATTAGCATGCCCTTGATTTTACGCAGATTCGCCCTCATAGGTTTATGATAGATTGGGGCGGTGGGATCCTCAGAGTTATTTCGTCTTCTCAATCAAACGAAGTCATGGCCTAAAACTCAGCCCGGTATGGATCAGTTGGCTGAGAAAATGGCAAGGCTGATGGGGGCTAATTTAGTGGGTTTGAGTCCGAGTTTGAGAATGGGAATAGGAGTCAGTGAAAGTAACCATAGATCCAGTACGGTAGAGTTTTTAAAAGAGCAATTCAAAAAACCACGCCTGAATGGACTTCAGATTTATGACTTTCCCAGTCCACTCACAAATGATCCTATTTTGAATCAATACTCGGTTTTGCTTTTAGCGCGTTTCTCCGGACTTCATACTCAGTCTGAACCCAATGGCGAGGAGGGGAGCCTGGTGGCTGGCTTTTCGCGGAACCTAGAGTCGAATCAGGAGCAAGTCTTTACTGCGCTGTCTCAGAGGATGTGTGACTTGGTAGTGATTGAGAAACTCGAGATAGAGGTTCAAGTGAGGAATCAGTTTCTCTCGATTGCCAGTCATGAGTTGAAAACGCCCCTGACTTCTATTTATGGAATTTTACAGCTTCAAGAGCGTATGCTGCGGATGAATCATGAAAAAGGGGAAGGCCCCCTTTTTTTGGAACAAGAACGGTATCATAATTTCCTAAAAATGGTGATCCATCAGGTTGAGCGGTTGAATGAACTCATTGATGGCCTTCTAGATATTTCTAGAATTCAGAATAATCGATTTATGGTGAGCCCCTCCGAAAATGATGTGGTTCTCCTCTTAAAAGAATGCGTAATGACCAGTCTCAGTCCCATTGCCAAAGGGGCTGGGGTGAAGCTTCATTTAGACTCTGTGGATTCGTTGATCGTTTGGGTGGATCCTGTCCGAATGGAAGAGGTGGTGACTAATCTTGTGATCAATGCGATTCGGGCTTCCCCTGAGGGCGGTGTGATCTGGATTCGCCTTCGGAAAGAGGAAGACGCATTCCGTCTCACAGTGCGAGACCAGGGGCCAAGCATTCCGATTGAGGATCGGGAGCGAATTTTTGAACCGTTCGAAAGAGTGCAAAGGGCGGTTCGAATGGGGGGCCTGGGGCTGGGGCTCTTTATCTCTCGTCAAATTGCTTTGCTTCACGGCGGAAACGTCAGCTTAGTGGAGAGTGTTCCTGGAAAAGGGAATGTCTTTGAGGCTTACTTTCCTATTCGAGCGATGCAGCACGCTACAGCCTAGCTGCTCATCATCACCCAAGCTGAAAGTTAGGTTTCCTCTTACCCAGTCCGTCTTTAGAATGTGGCCTGCTCAAGACCTGGGTAAAAATCTCAGAATAGATCTCAATTAACCTTCTAAAAGTTCAATCTCATAGCCGTCTGGATCCTCTACGAAAGCCATTTTTCGTTTTCCGTTGGGTGTAAGGCCAGGGCCCCAACTCAAATCAAGGCCCTGTTTTTTTAAGTGAGTTTGAAGTTTTTCAATTGAGTCCACTTGGTAGGCCATGTGGCCATAGCCATTCCCGGGCTCATACTGGGCAGTGTCCCAATTGTAAGTGAGCTCGAGCAGTGGAGCAGTGCCGTCTCCTTTGACTGGGCGAAGAAAA
>JANNCA010000154.1:0-14349 GCA_031386075.1 Oligoflexia bacterium | reverse complement strand
ACTTGTTTGGCCAAGCTAGGGAATCGTGTGCTGCTAGTGAATCCCCTTTCAGCAAGTCAGAAAAATTTATCTTGGAATTCTTTTCCAGAGCTTGCTCTCAATGAACCGGGTTTGGCTGATATGATTACTGAGATGCGTCAGGCGAAGCGGCTCGATTATGCTAATGGGTTGTCAGATTCATGGAGTGCCGACATTGTATGGCTAGCTATTGATACTCCTGTTAATGATCGAGATGAGGCTGATGTCGAACCTCTCTTAGCAGTGGCGAAAAGTGCCGCGTTGACTCATTCAAAAAGTGTTTTTGCAATCAGCAGTCAAATCCCTCTCGGTTTTTCTGACCAGGTCGAGAAGGAATATGGCCTTACTGTTTGTTATATTCCTGAAAATCTCCGCCTCGGGAAAGGAATTGAAACTTTTTTAAGGGGAGACCGGACTGTTATCGGCGCTAACACCCAGCGAGTGCAGGACCAGGTTCGATCGCTATTAAATGGATTACATACGGATTATTTTTTTTGTGATCTGGTGACGGCTGAGATGGTGAAGCATGCGACGAATGCCTTTTTGGCCTCATCGATTAGCTTTGCTAATGAGCTGGCTCGAATTGGCGAACATATGGGCGTGGATAATCAGAAAGTCGCACAGGCCTTGAAGCTAGATAAGAGAATTGGCCAAGGGGCCTATGTTGCTCCTGGGCTTGGGTTTGCTGGTGGGACTCTGCCTAGAGATTTAAGAATCTTGCAAAAATTAGGCAATCAATTCAAAATTCCCACCCATTTTGTCGATTCGATTTTGTCAGTGAATGATTCAACCTCTCAAGCTTTGACTCGTTCCGTTTCAGAATATGTGGGAGGCCTTTCTGGGAAGAAAGTTCTCATTCTCGGTTATAGTTATAAAGCGGATATTGATACGTTGAGACGCTCACCCGCAATCGAATTGGGACTTCAGCTGGTGGCGCAAGGAGCGATTGTTTTAGGTTATGACCCCATGATGAATGCCCGGGATTTGTCGCCCTTAGAACGGATTATACAACACCGTAATCATTGGAATGAAATTAAAGAAGTCCCTGACGCGATCGTGGTGATGACTGCGCGTCCCCAGTTTTCTGATGTGGATTGGGTACAGTTATCCCAGCAGTCATCTCGGCAAACTTCTCCGACGAAGCAGAAGAAGCCTTTAGTATTAGATACTACAATGAAAATGGATTCTTCGGTGATCCTAGGGGCTGGGTTTTCCTTCAAAGCTTTGTGGCAGCCTGTGAAAAGTGCAAATCAATCCTAACCCGACCTAATGGGACTAAAACGGCCTTGAAAGCAATATTGGCTTGGATCAAGTTTGTGGACTTGAGGTTGACTTGGGCAGACCACCCAGGAAACCAGGTGTCTGATATAACAAATATCCCTGGTTTTTCGACTTGAATCACATAAGTCAAATCGTTACCTGAGCGCATAAAGCTGATGATTTTGCCTACTCCCGGAGTGGTGGAGGTTTCTGAAGCGGGTGTGATGACTGCAAAGTCTTTGAGATGAGACAGGGGTTGAGTTCGGAGGAGAGTCAGAGCCTCAGGGATGCTTTGGGCCATTCGAATTTCGAGAGGAAAATACCCGATTCCCCCGATTTCTGGGCACACGTAGGACTCCGTTTCGCTTGAATCAGCCAAGAGCCGGCATTTTTCCTTTTGAAATGGGGAGTCAGTGGGAGTTTCAAGGGTATCCCCGGGATATGCACCCGAGGGAGCGAATATGGCTTTTCCTTTTAAAAAAGTAAAAAGTGAAACCCGATTCAAAATCAGAATTCTTTGGAAATCTAAATCAAAAAGATGGGCTGGGTCTACGGGTCTAACAAAACGATCTGGATTAATTCCGTGGCGGCCATCTCTAAGCCAGTCAGTATAGAGGCCAGACGCAGAATTTAGAGCATAGTAACTTTTTGGGTAGAGGGCCCCTAGTATTCTAAGATCTAGGATCTTAAAGGCAGAAGACCAATTGGGGTACAAGATATCTTGGGAGGAAAAATGCCTTCGGTCCTCCTTCTGCGAGAGTTTTTGTACTTGCCCAAGGGGTGATTCTTCTGGGATTTGAGTCGATATTTCGGGAAGCCTAGGCGGAAGGTCGAGTCGAAGAAGCTTCCAGAAATAGCCATTTTGCATCGCAAAAGGGCCTAGCGCAAGCCCTAGGACTGCTACAGAAGTGATAGAATATCGAGCTTTGATAGGAATTTTAGGGTAAAAATAATAAAGTCCGAATAAGGAAATAGTGCTGATGATCCATAGATATTGGTAGCGAAGTTCGTGCGAATATCCGGTGGATAGAAGTGCAATTCCTAGGAACCCCCAAATAGTAGGCGACCAGTGAGTTCTCATCCGCACACTCAGTTGATGAGCACCTGATCCCGTGAGGAATAGGAATAGAAACTGTCCATTTGGAGCGAGATGGCGCCCGAATCGAACTCCTGAAATTCCAGGGAAATGACAAACGATGCGGGGCAATTTTAAAATGACGAGTGCGGATAAAAAACAATAACTCCCTAGAATAAATTGATTTTTTTTGGCCTTTAAAAGCTGAGTACCTAGAAATATGCCCATGAAGGTGCCCAAGGAATAAACTCCATGATGAAGGAAGAATATTTCCTCAAGGTAAACTCCCCATCCGATTGAGTCCTCTCGAGCTAAACACTTTGAAGCGGATCGACTACTAACGAACTCGTTTAAATTTTGGATGATAGGTAGCCAGGCAGAACTCATCAAAAGAAAGCCCAGGCCTACTGCGGCTGCTAAGGCTATCGAGCGGTAGCGTGTTGATGTGGCCGAAAAAAGGGAGAGAGCCGCAACGGTCACTATAAATCCGAACTGTGCTTGAAGAAAGCCGAGGGATCCAGCTAAAGCTCCGAGAGCTATTGCAGCTCCTAGACAGACTTTGAGTGAGTTCCTTCCCTCTTTGTAGGAGAGTAAGATGAATAGGAACCAGGGTGCTAAAAGGTCCACATCCAGCATGACGTGGTCGATTCGTGAGGCAAGATGGTGAGAAAGCGCAGCCCCTAATCCAACCGGGATGAGGACTGGCCACTGAGCTCCCAAAAGAGTCAGTGACAATAAGATTCCTAAAATCCAAAAGAAAGCGCGAACAAAAATAAGGAGGTCATGGCCTCTTTCACCTGGGAGGTTCTTCAATAGCCAACGTGTCGGAGAGTAGAGATTGTTCTGTCCATCTAAAGCCGTGGGATATCCCGATCCGATGTAAGGATTCCATTCAGGGGCTGTTTTGAATTGAGATAGGTAGTAGTCGATCGGCATTTCCTGAATGGCGCCACAGGCGTCCTCGTATCCAGGGTCAGAGAACTTCTGTGAGCAGAGTAGGTGGGGTCCACCTGTTCGACAGGTGGGCATGAGGGTGGGATTCAGGGTGTCAGGACTGAGAGAGTATTGAGGGGTGAGGGAAATTCCCCACACTAATAAAGTGATGACCAGCGAGAGAGCTGTTGAAATTAGAAGGTTCCTTCGATGTGATCTAACCATTAAGTGATTGATCACAAACTCCCAAATTTAAAGTGAACGATATTTTTTCCAATTAAAACGGGCACTCCTTTGAACGCAATATTGACTCGTGAAAGGGGGGCTGTCTGACTATTCACAGTAACGCTCCAGCCTTTGAACCAAGTGTCGGCAAAGACAAAGAGTCCTGGTTGAGTGACTTCTAGGACGTAGGTCATTTCATTCAGTTTGCGATAAAATTGGACGATTTTTCCTTGAGCTGGAATTTGGATTGGAGGGGAATTTAGGATGTCAGCTTTCAAGATCCCAGCAAAATCGATCAGATCAGGGGTCGGCGAATGCTTAAAGTAGGAGATCATTTCTTCATCATTTTCGAAAGCTTTAACTTGCTTCGGAAAAAATCCCACCCCTCCGATGCGTGGGCATCGATAAAGTTCAATTTGGTCTGATGACGACCTGAGTTGACAGTTATTTTTAGAGTAGGGTCCGTTGTCATCAGAAAGGAGAGGATGGCCTTTTACAAAACTCAACAAAGATACCCGATTGAGAATCAGGAGCTTTTGAAAGAGCGGGAGGGTGCTTGATTCAGGTAGGTTAGATCGAACAAAACGATCTGGATTGATTTCGTGAGTAAAATCTCTGATCCAAAAATCGACTAGTCCTTGGCTGCTATTGAGTTTGTAATAGTATTGAGGATAGAGGGCGGAAAGAACTCGGAGATCCAAAATTCGAAAGGCACTGCTCCAATTGGGATAGAGAAGTTCCTGAGGCGAATAGTGCCGTCGGTCCTCATTCTGTGAAAGAGTTTGTAGAGCTCCAAATGGAAAAGCTGGGTCCAATTTTTCTGGATGTGGAGGGAGGTGAGTTGGGAAATTATGAGTAATCCAACGTCTAAAGTACTCGGTGGAGACAATGGGTGGATAAACCGCAAGAACCGGCAAAAGCAAAATAAGGGATCGGAATAGAATAGGAGTAGCGATCGATTGGCGCTGTAGGTTTTTAAAAAGGAGAATCACGCTCATCAAAGTGGCCAAGAGTAGAAAACCATAAAATCTTTGAAACTGCTGCCAATGTCGAAGCTCATAAAAAACGGGAATGGATGCCAATGCAATGAAAAACAAAAAAAGGCTGGTTTTTTTTTTGTTCGGATTTCTTAGGTTACTTAACCCCCTTGGGCTGTTTAGGTTCAAATTTAGTAAATTGTAACTGGTTAGGGTCGCAATCAAAGTCAGAAGTGTAAAGCAATGGGGTGCCAAATGCCGGTCGAACCGAATTCCAGAGATTCCAGGTATTTTGCAAATAATTTCAGGAAAATGAAATACCATAACTGCAGAAATGGCTGCCAGGGCAATGGATAGGCTTTTCGTGAATTTTTCTTTCCAACTCATTCCAAGGATCAATACGGTCCCAATGCCAGTCATAATCCACTCGGAAGATTCATGGCTCAACACAGCTTGTTGTAAAAAACGAATCCACCCCATGTGATCCGTGACTGCAATGCATCCCGAGCTTTTATGGCGGTAATAGAAATCGGACAGTGCTTGAAGGGAAGGGAGCCAGGCCGGATAAAGCGAGAAAAAGCCAAGAGTAACAGCCAAGCCAAGCTTCAGTTGAGGTAAATTGGATTTCTTCGTTCGAATTAAGGCAAGCGACGTTAAACCTGCGCTTAGAAAAAAGGAAAACTGCGATTGTAAAAACCCTACGCTTGCTTCGAAGGCGCCTAGAAGGAAGGCGCCAGTAAGCAGTCGAAGAGATTGGTTTTCCTTTTTGAGTGCCCAATAGAGCAGAAGTAGGTACCAACCATAGCCTACGTCAGCATCAAACATGACGTTGTCGAGTCGGCCATTCAGATGAGGAGCGAGAGAAGTTATGAAAAGGACTGCCAGGCTTACGAAAGCTGATTGGCTTACTAAAATAGCAAGCCAACCTAAAGGTAAAATCATTAAAAATAAGCGAACCCAGTGATTGATGTCTCGCCCACCATCCCCGGGCCAAGTTGATAGGATCCATTTGAAGAGTGAGTATCGGCCATTCATTTGGTCAAATTCGTTCGGATATCCTGATCCTATGTAAGGATTCCAAAGAACGGATTCGCCCTGTTTTGAGGAGAACGCTCTGAGGTAATCGATGGGAATTTCCTGAGAACTGATGGCGATCGGGTCATAGGAAATGGGAGATGCAAGGCCTTCTTGGCATTTTAATTCCGAACCTGTTGTTCGGCAGTTGGGCATAATTCCTGGTGTAGTTGCTTCGGTGCTGAGAGTTTGACCGTTGAATAAAATAGGCCAATGGGTGAAAGATAAGACGAACACACATTGGCAAAAAGCGATCAGGAGTAAGCCTGTGTTAGAGCTTAAGAGGCGAAATTGCTTAATTTTCAGTGAAGTTTCTTGGGATGTCATAGAGATGGATCGCAAGGACTCCTTTAGATTGGGCTGGATTGTGCCTTTTCTTTGCGGATGGGTTTTGAAATAGGGCAAAATCTAAATTTAAATATGGCTACGACCCAAGTCCAAGGGTCTCTGAAAATTTGAATTTTCTTGCCGTCCTCAAAGCCTCGAGAGCTGTAAGAAACAGGTATCTCAAGAGGATGGTATCCGGATCGAATGAGTTTTCCTAGAAGTTCGAAGTCGAAGTCGAATCGGTTTGAAACGAGGTCAAAATTTTCCAAGCAGGAGCGTCTGAAAACTTTATACATGGTTGTTGGATCCGAGAGTTTGACCCCAAAAACTAAGTTAAAAAGGGTATGAAAGAGGAGTCCGCCGACATTCATAAAGCGGCTTCGAATCTGATTTTTGCCAAAACTCCTGATTTTCCAGCTGCCTGAGGAGAGGTGGCGGCTTCCGAGGACAAAGTCAGTCTGATGACTGAGCAGAGGAGCAACTAATGCGCCATAGTCGTTTACGTCGTATTCGAGATCGGCGTCTTGAATGAGGATAATGTCGCCTGTTGCTGCTTCTAGTCCCTCACGAACGGCCTTTCCTTTTCCTTCGGCACGTTCTTGGAGAAGAAGTTGGACCGAGTGGTGCGGTGAGGGTTTCTTGATTTGGGTAAATTTTTGTACGATTTCACGGGAACCATCGGAGGAGTTGCTCTCGACAATAATGATTTCTTTGTCGACACTTTCTAGCTCAAGATTCCAAACTAAATCGAGCAGTTGACCTACGGTTTTGACTTCGTTGAACACAGGAATCACGATGGAAAGTTTTGGTTTCATATAGATTTTCTGTAATATTTTCGAGAATTTAATTAGGATGTTAGCCATAGGCGTTGTCGTAAGGCAAGAGCCTTATTTTAAAACTCCGGCAAAGAGCCCACGGGGTTGAGTTTGGACTCGTTTCGGTGAAAAGTGGGTCTAAATTCCTTCACAAACTCCTTGATTTCGATTATTTTTGTCTAAATGCGTGAAAGACATTATCGATGGCTTGCCTTCATCTTTTGTTCGATCTGCTTCGTTGTGCGCGCTTGGAGTCGATTGATTGACCCTCAATTGTGGGCTGAGGATGGGCGTTATTTTTTCCAGGACGCGCTGAATCTAGGTATTCAGTCCTTGGTGACCCCAGTTGCTGGGTATTATCATAGTGTCCAAAGAATGGCTGCTTGGGTCTTTGTTTCGGTTTTCCCAATTTCGATCTTTCCACTTCTGGTTGTTCTTTTTAGCCTACTTTTTTTTGCCTGGGTTATTTCTACTCTGACGCGGGAGTCTTGG
This sequence comes from Oligoflexia bacterium, assembly GCA_031386075.1. Taxonomy (GTDB): domain Bacteria; phylum Bdellovibrionota; class UBA1018; order UBA1018; family UBA1018; genus CAIYTD01. Next base: position 7,153 of record JANNCA010000154.1, on the reverse strand, counting down.
TACAGCGAGTTTCTTCCCAAAAGAAGGAGTCGGTTTCTACTTATTCTTGTTCTCTGTTTAGCTCCTGGGTTGAATGAAAACCTCGGTACTCTTTGTGCCCTTCATTGGGCATTGAGTCTTCAAGTGCTGTTCATAAGCCTTCGGTCTCTTTCGGCATCTGCGGGAATTCCAACTCAGCTTTGGCTCCTGATTTGTGGCCTTTCAGGGGGAGAGGCGGTGACCTTTATTCCAGTTTTCCTCCTCCGGATTTTTTTCCACATCACAAGTCCTCAGCCAAGGAAAGATCGAGCCCAATCTGAAGTCGTATCCATCCTCATGATTTTCGTTTCGACGATTCTGTGCTTCAGGCTTCAGACTTCACATGAATTGGCTTCTTTCAGTTTTAAAACTTTAGAGGCGGGTTGGGCCACCTACATCACTCATTTGATCTGTCTCCCTACTTTGGGTTGGAGACTGACTCTGAATCTTTATCATTTAGCTCCTGGGTTGTTTTGGGTTCTTGTTGCCGCACTTCACGCAGTGCTGATCACTTTCTTGATCCGAAAGCGCGGGAATCAACGGCTTTCAACTCAGTCTCAACTTTTCATTGCAGGGGCGATTTGTCTTATGGCTAATTCGATTTTGACGATGACCGTCAGACCGGGGAGTGAATATCTTTTCAATCTCATGGGTCAATATGAGGGATGGTGGGACTTTAGGCATGCCCTTTTTCCAAGCCTTGGCGGTATACTTCTTTGGTTCGTATTTTTTTCAAAGCTTTCTCAAAAATGGCTCTTGAGCTTTTGTCTTTGGTTTTTGATCCTATCACCTGCTTGGAGAGCGGCACCTTATCCAGGAGTTGCTCAGTGGAGAGATTCAGTGGGCGCCTTAGACACCTTCATGACTTCTGGTTGTCCAAAAAGTTTAGCCTTCTCAGTTCGTCCCCCCGGATGGTATGTGAGGTTGCACTCAAAACGCCCGAATCCTCCCTGCACTCAAGATTCCGTAGCTCTGCTCCCCGCTAGCGCCGCTAAATGATATTGAGCGACTGCTAAAAATATTCCTAATGCGAAGCCACTTATGAGTCCTAGGCTGATATAAAGGGGCCAACTCGGGCGGGCAGGTCGAGAAGGAAGCGTCGGTTTAATTAAAAGTTGAGTCGGTTTGGAATAGATACTCAGTTGAGAAAGTTTGAGTTTTTCAAGGTCAATTTTAAGCCTTTCTATGCGGATGTCCAGATTCTTTCGGTCTAGTGTGAGAATAAATTTTTGGTCTGAACTCATTTTATTAGAATTGACTTGAGCAGAGTAAGAATCGGATGTCTCAAGGGTTTTGGTAATTTGCGACTCCAAAGAGTCAACCTGTCGATGGATCTGTGTTTTCCACTCATTGAGCATTTCGTCGTGATTTTCAGTGATTGATGCTAGTATCTGTTCTAAAAATTTTTGAACAAAAATGGGGCTCGATCCAAGAGCCGAAACTTCTATCGCTTTATCCATGATTTTTATTTCATCAACAAAACCTTGTTCTCCGGAAGGATTACTTACAAAAGCGTCCTTTAGCTTAAGTCGCAGATTCTGCATATCCTCAATTGGGGTGAGTTCAGCGTTGAGGCGCTCTTGGTTGAGCGTAAACGATCCTGTTTGGCCAATGATAATTTTGGCTCGGCTTTGATAAAGGGGGTGAGTCAGAAGGATGGCAACAAAAGCAAGACCGATCCCAGCAGCGGTTGATAGGGCAATGCACTTCCGGTTGATGAATATAAAAGGGATCCAGTTTTGAGGTGGAGAAGTCTCCTGACCGGGGTGGTCGGGATTTTGAAGTCCTGAAGAGCGAGGCCTTTCATTGCTCTGGGAAGATTCTTTGTTAGTCTGTTTTTTGGTCTTCTCTTCTGTCGTCAATCTGGCCTCGCTTTTATGGGTGTAATTGTGAGTTTCTTACTCTTAAATAGATTAATTTTTTTCTGCTCGTCCTTCTAGGCCATTATATCCTCGGTGGACTTGAATATTACTCAGTTTTGCTTCTTGATGCCATTTGAGATATTCCTTTAGAGTCTGAGGATAGTCATATCGGGGTGAAAACCAATCGAAGGTATCTAAATAAGCCCATTCTTTTAAAGTTTGATCATTGGCAGTTGGAAATTGGTTGGAGTGATCGGCAACCATCAAGATTTTTCTGTTAATCTGGTAACCACATCGGGGTATCTTTCTGAAAGCTTTCACCAAGGGCCACACGAGATTGACATAGCTTTGCACTGCCTTATAAAGCTTTTCTGGGGAATGTTTACGAGAGAGCGGTCTGAGATAGTAGACAGGATTGAGATAATAGCTGAGGAATGATTTGAAATAGACGTCAGTTGAGATTTTGCCTTTTTTCTTGAGATGTTTTACCAGAGATGTAAGAGCCAGTTTTGGATTGGGGGTATGTTGAAGTACGCCAAAGCAAAAAACTCGGTCGAAAAAGTTTTCTTCAAAAGGCATGTTAAAAATATCTGCCTGGACTAGGAGAAGGTTGGGGTGTGCGCCATTGGCTCCGTAGTTGGCTTCGACAGCATTGGAGTAGTCGAATGAAACGACCGTCCCGCCTGCTTCTAAAGGAAATCGAGTGAATCGGCCTGAGCCCGAGCCTGCTTCGAGTATGATTTGGTTGTCGAGTCGGGGTTCCCACTGAGTTTCCTTCCAGAATCGAACTTCAGAGGCTTTGAGTCCTGAATGAATATCGTGCTGGGTCTTTCGATGAAGGTTCCATTGGAAACCAAAATTGTTCGCATAATTTTCAGAAGAAACAAAACGGGGTATGAAGTCAATGATGGGGTAAGTTTTGCCTGAGTGGGGTTCGACCAGGGTTCCGGATTTGATTTTTCCATGGGAATCGGTGATCGGGTCTTTGATCTCAAGCTGTTGTTGGGAGATCGGGCAACGTAAGAGCTCTAAATGGTGAGGCCACATCGATTAGTTACCTTCTTTCTGGAGGGACTGGGTAATGAAAGCGAATGTTTCCGAGGCACATCGTTTCCACGAATAGTTCTGAGCTTTTTCGTATGCTCTTTGGGCGAGTACCCCGCGCTGCTGAGGGTCTTGGATGAGCTGAATCATCGATTCAGCAATGCTATCGGGGGATTCTGAATCGAAGGTAAGACCTGCATTCTCTAAAATATCCGTCATTGGCCCCTTGTTAGCAGAGCTAATAGGAAGTCCGGCGGCCATTGCTTCTAAAAGGATGTTGGGGAGATTTTCGCAGGTGGATGCAAAAATAAAGGCATCTGCGTTGTGATAAGCTGAATGAAGGTCTTTGAATGCCATTTGCCGATGGTAGTGAAGAAAGGTTTTTTGAGGGTCTATTTTTTCAAGAGTATCTTTAAAATTTTTCAAGGCCCTGGGAAATGCGGAACCCATAAAGTCGACTTGAATGGGATAACCTTTCTTTCTGACGCTTTGGGCTGCTCGTGCCACGTTCCATTGATGCTTGTATAAGTCTACTGTGGAAACATAAAGAAATTTAAAAGGGCGAGAGGATGAAAGTTCGTTGAGAGAAACTGGCTTTCTAGGTTTGAGAAAAAAACGGGGATCCACTCCATGGGGAATAATGGCTGAATTTTTTAATTCATGGGATAGCATTGTTTCAATAGTCGATTTTGCATATTTTGTTAAGAAAATAACGCCCGCCGCTCTCAGCATGGATCGTGTTTGGGTTATTTTGAGCGCTTTGAGTCTCAAGCGACTATAGCTCCAAATCGGGTAGCGAGAGTATTCCTTTTCTTCAAAGGGAAGCATGTTTCGAGACATCACAATATTGGGAATCTTGACCCTTCGAGGTGACGTTCCCCCCGGAGAAAAAAGGATGTCACAAGATTCTTTTTCTAAGAGTTGGGGAAGGATTCTCTGCTGCCAATAGGTTCTTTTGAGGATGGATTGGTCGAGTTCAGCGGAATAACTTGGAATGAGCCAACTTCTTTTGGGTAATTCCTGAAGCATTTGCTGGTTGCCCCAAACAATGATTTTTTTAATAGAATACATTTCCGGATTGAGATGTTCAAGAATCTGAGGGAGGTGATTGAACCCACCTCCTGTACGAAGATTAGACGCATCAATCCCGAGGATAAGTGCACTGGATGCGCTAGAAATTGGAGTGGAAGAAGCTGAGTGCATTTGTTTTGAATCTAGCTCCGGTTTGGGATATTCTTATCACTCTTTGAGTCATCGAGTAAAGCATAAATGAGGGATGTCTAATGGCTATTGGAGAGAATAGACGGGTCGGAGTGGTGGGGTTAGGGTATGTAGGGCTTCCAGTAGCCGTAGCTTTTGGGAAAAAGTTATCTACCATTGGGTTTGATATATCTTCCAAGAGAGTCCGAGAGTTGAAAGCTGGCCATGATAGGACTCATGAAGTTTCCCCGTTAGATTTGGTGCAGCCGATGCTTTCCTACTCGGATCGTTTGGAAGACCTCAAGGAGGCTAATTTCTTTATCGTTTGTGTACCTACCCCAGTCGATGATGCCAAAATACCTGATTTAAGGAATTTGATTTCAGCCTCTGAAGTCGTCGGAAAAGTCCTTAAGCCGGGCGATATTGTTGTCTACGAATCCACCGTATATCCAGGCGTGACTGAAGATGACTGTCTCCCTGTGCTTGAAAGAGTTTCCGGCCTCAAAGGCGGAATTGATTTTAAAGTCGGATATAGTCCGGAAAGAATCAATCCGGGCGATAAAACGCATAGTTTTACCGAAATCAAAAAAGTTGTATCAGCCCAAGATGACGAGAGCCTAGAGGTGGTCGCGGCGCTTTATGGTGCCGTAGTGACGGCGGGTGTCTATCGGGCTCAATCCATTCGGGTGGCAGAGGCTGCGAAAGTGATTGAGAACACTCAGAGAGATCTGAATATTGCTTTAATGAATGAATTGGCGCTTATTTTCGATCAAATGGGAATTAGCACACAGGCAGTGTTGGATGCAGCCGCCACTAAATGGAATTTTTTGAGATTTACCCCTGGTCTAGTCGGCGGTCATTGTATTGGAGTGGATCCTTATTATCTCACTTATAAGGCAGAAAAATTAGGGTATCATCCCCAAGTGATTTTAGCGGGTCGAAGAATTAATGATTCAATGGGTAAGTTCATTGCCCAAAAAACAGTCAAAGAAATGATTCGAGCTGGACATAATATTTCGGAAAGTCGAGTCACAGTTTTAGGGCTGACTTTTAAAGAAAATTGTCCTGATTTAAGGAATTCACGAGTAATTGACATCGTTCGAGAACTTCAAGATTATGGAATTTCAGTTCAAGTCACTGATCCGATGGCGGACTCACAAGAGGCTCAACATGAGTATCAAGTCTCATTGACTCAGTGGGCTGATTTAAAGCCCGCGAATGCCATTGTGGTTGCCGTGGCACATCAGGCCTTCTTGGAACTCGATTCGACAGTTTTCAAAAAGTTATCCATAGGTCAGCCTGTATTGATTGACGTTAAAGGTATTTTTCCAGAAAAGGAATTTTCAGTTTCAGGAATCAGAATCTGGAGTCTGTGACCTTCGGTGAGAATACTGATTGCCGGTGATTGGCGCACGGTCATCTACGAGAAGCCTCTTTTTGATTCATTCACTGGCTTGGGTCACTTGGTTGACCGGTTGGGTTGGTACAGTTATTTTCAATCTCGGACTATCTCTTCACGAATTCAAGATCGGCTTTTGCTGGGACCCATCCTTTCTCGTTTGAATCGAGATTTTTTGGAGAAACTTTCGAAATTCAAGCCTGATGTGATTTTTATATTTAGAGGGACTCATTTATTTCCGGAGACCTTGAAGGAAGTGAAGCGTCGCCTGCCACGGGCCCTAATGATTGGGTACAATAACGATGACCCATTTTCTGACAAAACCTATTATTTCCCTTGGCGGCATTTTATTAGGTCTCTTCCCCTTTATGATATTGCCTTCGCCTATAGGCATCATAACCTAGTTGATTTTCGGAATGCGGGGGCGAGGCGGGTTGAGCTGCTTCGGTCTTGGTACATTGAGAGTTTGAATCGACCGGTTCTAGTTTCAGCGGAAGATCTAAAAAAATATGGGGCGGACGTTACGTTGATTGCTCATTATGAGCCTGACGGCAGGGCTCAAATGGTTGATTCTCTGGTTCGAGCTGGAATTGATATGAAGCTTTTTGGCCCAAATTGGTCCGAGAAAGTCGTCAGGCGGTTGCCCCAGCTGCTGAAGTTCGCTCCGATCTTGCCCCTGTCTAGTGTGGACTACAATACAGCGATCTGTTCCGCAAAAATTGTGCTCTGCCTGTTTTCAAAGCTCAATCGGGATACTTATACGCGCCGTTGTTTTGAAATTCCTGCGGCTCGTCAGTTCATGTTGGCTGAATATACAGAGGATTTAGCGTCCCTATATCAAGAGGGGCAAGAGGCCGAGTATTTTCGCTCTCAAGAAGAGCTGATTGAAAAAATAAAATTTTACCTTCACCATGAGTCTGCTCGAAAAAAGATTGCACAGGCTGGTTATGATCGAGTGCGTCGAGAAGGCCATGATGCTCTCTCAAGAGCTAAGCAAATATTAGTAGCTATTGACTCCTTGATGGGTTCTCAGAGTGAGTCCGGATGAGTTCAATGTCCATATTTCTTCCCTCTGGATTTGCTTTTGTTTGAACTCTGCAATCATCTTTTTCGCTGTGATATGAAAGATCCAGCTCAGTTCTTTGAAACTGAATTCCTTGATTAAGCAATGCAATTTTAACATAGCGGGTAAGAAACGGATCTCCGACATCTACCTTCACTTGATGGCAAGATTCAATCGCCGGGAAAAGGTCTTCGATATTCCAAGTGTGCTGACATTTTGAACCACAAGTGAAGGGTAAAGATGACGCGGTATAGGGGGGGAAAAATAACATCCCATCTCTTCTGTTATGCACAGAGAGGGGGCGAAAGACTCCCCAGCCCAGTTGCATGGCAATCAAAAGAAACGCAAAAGAGCTGCTCACCACGCGAAAGCGGGGGCCATGTTTTTGCCGATCCATAGTCATTGAACCTGTGAGGAATAAAGTCATGAAGATGGCTGATAAATACCCTAAGCCTTTGGATGCTCCATAAAGGCGATTAGTAAAATAAAGAAACGTATCTGCACCAAAGGCTCCTGCGACAAAGAGAGCAGCAAAACAGACGGTCCATGCAGTGACTGGGTCTTTGT
>JANNCA010000153.1:0-7788 GCA_031386075.1 Oligoflexia bacterium | reverse complement strand
TGAGGATTTAGTATCATGGATCAAAAGCCACTCCTAGAATTACTCCGGCTCATACGCAAGCTGAGCTATCGAGAAGGAAGTTTTACCCTTTCATCAGGCAAGAAGAGCGCCTTCTACATTGATCTTAAGGCAACCACGCTTCATCCTGACGGAGCCTATTGGATTGGGGTTACTGCTTGGGAGCGAATTCAACAAGAAAAATTCAATGTACAGGGTGTAGGAGGCCTCACCCTAGGCGCTGACCCGATAGCCACGGCCCTTTCCCTTGAGGCTAGAACTCGAGGGTCCTTGTGGCCTGCTTTTATTGTGCGTAAAGAACCTAAAAAACACGGAACCTCCCAGTATATCGAAGGTATAGAGAATTTGCCTTTGAATGCTTCGGTTTTAGTTCTAGAAGACGTGGTGACTACAGGTCAATCGAGTCTCATTGCGATCGATCGCCTTCGAGAGGCGGGGATAAATCCGCTTGCTGTTTTAACCGTGGTGGATCGGGATGAGGGTGGAGCCGAAGCGATTCGGAGTCGAGGCATTTCCTTCCTACCATTGACCAGCTTGAAAGAGATTCAAAATCTAATTCTAAAAGATCGGTAAAATGGAAGTAACCCATCCCAAAATCTTGATTGTCGATGACGAGTCTGAAATTAGATAAATTATTAAAGATTCTATTCAGAATGTAATTCAATCTCAATTATCTTGGCGATTGCTAGTAATATGTTGGGAGAAAAAGCCACTCCTTTGAACGCAGATGTCCAGAGTGTTGTCGTAAAATTTAGTAGTTCCGTAGGAACATTTCAGGTAGAAGCAGTTGTAGAAAAAAATACTAATTAAAAATTATAAAAAAATGAATTCATCGTAATCAGGAGTTTTAAATGAAATCAAAACAATCCTTCAGCTTTAGGTTGTGCCTGTCAATTATGAGTCTATCGAGTGCCAGTTTTTTGAGTGGATGCAATAGTGAGGAGGCACCAGCCTCTTTGATGGCCGCTGTTTCGGTGGCCCCTCAGAATATTAAAAAAATCGTGATGATTGTACTCGAAAATACACCTTTTGAAGACGCGATGAAGCAGCCATTCTTGAATGCTCTATCAAAAAAGGGAGCTTTGCTCACCCATTATAGCGCGATTACTCACCCATCTCAGCCAAATTATGTGGCCCTTATTTCAGGGAGTACTGATGGCGTGGCAGGAAACGCTCCGGCTTCTTTAGCCGGTAAGCATATTGGAGATCTACTCATAGCCGATGGAAAAGATTGGAGGGTCTATGCGGAGGGTTATCCTGGATCTTGTTTTCTTGGGGCAGTTAAAGGTAAATATGCTCGAAAACACGTTCCTTTTTTAAGTTTTAAAAGTGTACAGAATAATTTTGATCAGTGCAGTCGCATTGTAAATGCTTCTCAATTTGAAAAAGATTTTAATGACAACGCCCTTCCAGAATATTCTCTTTATATTCCAGATTTAGATAATGATGGACATGATACTGGGGTTGCGTTCGCTGACCGTTGGTTGTCTCAGAGCTTTTCTCGATTATTTCAAAATTCTGAACGCCTATTAGATACATTATTTGTAATTACCTTTGATGAAGGAATTGCCCGCGATAATAGGGTGTATACGCTTTTTTATGGTGCGGGAGTTAAGTCTGGCGTGACATCGAGTGTGAGTTACAATCACTACAGTCTTCTACTCACCACAGAGCGGCTATTGGGGCTTCCGAATCTCGGTAATGGAGATGTAAATGCCGTTTTGATTGATGATATTTGGAACGGATCTTTTTAGCTCAAAATTTAAAAATAACACGAAGCATTGATTTTCCTTTTGCAGGACCTGGTTTAGCGTGGTACGCACGCTGGTGAACCAGCGTGTATTTGAGGTCTCTTATTATGGCTTTTTTTTGGCTAGCCCCTGTCATTGCTTCTGTTTTAATTTTTCAAAATGCCTCTGGAATGGAAAGCTGGCCTGATGATCAGAAGAATGAGGGGAGTTTTAGGTCTTCCTTTGCTCAAATAGAAAATAGTGGCAAGGAAACTCAACGTCGAAATTTAAATATTATTCAGGCTTTTGAGCCCCAAATAGACAACAAGAGAATCGAAAAAAAAAGCAATGAAGATGAATTCTCTGAATCATCCGGGGTTCATTTGGATGGGATAGCTTTTCCTGTGATGAACTCTGAGTCTAATGATCAAGGTATGGATAGTGACTGTCGAAAACTTAAATCTGAAAGAACGGCATTTTCAGGAGAAAATAGAAAACCTAGAGAACTCGGGTGTCACCTTGGCGGCGAACAGTTAAGATTTGAGGCCTTATTTGAATTCAAAAAAAATGACTATTTAAAAAAGCTTAAAACAGGAAATGTTCTCGATTATGATTCTTATTTTTATGATTTAGTGACCTTTCGATGGATTTCTGAACTTGCAAAACAAGACAATGTGGTTGTTTTAGCTTTTGGAAACCCTGAGCATGATCTCTCGGATTCCTTGAAGAGTGATCTTAGACGGCTGGTTACAGTTTTGAACGCAAGGCATTTTAATATTATTTACGATGCAGATGCAAAGTCTGCACCTGTAATTGAATCTTGTGACGAGCCCCAACTTCGAGTTGGAGTCAGTGGGACTAGGAATCAGAAGACTGGAGTGGTCGGAATAGAAAACTCCTATTTACGAATGAATGCTCTTGGGCACACAAATACTTTGATTTTCACTCCTGATTCCTGGCTAGGATTAGGTCTGCTGATTGAATATTCTGGAAAACGGACTCTTAAAAAAATAATTTATGATCCTTCAGGACTTTGGGTGAATGGCTTAGGGCAATGGTCTTCTCAATTTGAAACTTTGGCGGGTGAAATTTCTTGTGACCCTAGTGACTCTTTTATAGACGATTTTTTTCCAAAGAATGGGAATGAAAATTTAGGGATCCACTATGATTTGAATAATTCGAGTATTCAAATTTCTTGTCATTTAGGAGAGTTATATTTAAATCTTGGGAAACCGAGTCGATTGCAGAATGCATTATGTTTTGATTATTTTAGTATTTTAGAGAGAATGAGCTCTCGAGATTTTTCTGGAAATTTACAAAAATCCAGAAATTATTCTAAGAGTTTAAAGTTGCTTCAGGATCATATTCCCACCCAGGAGCGAATTTTGCGAGGTGCTGTATTATTTGGATCATCCCGTGGAAATTCTGTATACGAACCTAAAGTTAGAAGTGCAGTGAAATTTTTAGCTGAAGCTGGTTTTCCAATGGTGACCGGAGGCTCGGGGGGCTTCATGGAGTTGGCTAATCGAATCGCTTTCGATCAGAATGTGCCTTCCGTCGGGATTCATCTTTTTAGGTCGAGTCTTTTGATTAGTGAGTTCTTCATGACGAGAGAGAGCCAAACCCTTTCTCTGGGCGTATCTGGATACGAAGAACGAATCCCTCTTCTGCTCAAAGATCGGAGTCTCGTTTTGGTTGCGCCGGGAGGAGACGGAACGATGAAAGAATTAGCTACGACCTTCGTAGCGATGGCTGGGGGTTCTGAGAACTCACCTCAGATTTTATTCATTTCAAAGGCTTATTATCAGAAGTTAGTGGATTGGATTCATTCTTTAGACCCTTCATCATCTCTGGTCAATCAAGTGAAGTTAGTGGATTCCTGGGATGAAATGAAAGAGGTTTTAGAAGGTGACTTAAAGGATTTGTAGTATGTTGACGCGGTGGTTGATTTCGTTTTTAGTGTTGAGTCACTTTTCCGTTCAGGCTTTTGATCATCATCCAATCTGTTATGGTCTACTAGATCTTGCAAATCGTTCCGGTTATCATGATCAGTTTTTATCCTTCCAGGAGATATCAGGTGGCAAAATCATAGTCTATCCGGAGGAGTTTTTTTGCCGTGAAATTGAAGACCATCTGTTCGGGGGTATAGTCGATCTTCAAAGGGCTGTTTTCTCTCCGAATTTTCAGGATGCCCTCTTAGAGTTAGCGGGCAAGGGCCATACTCAAAAATTAATAGAAGAGCTCAAGAGTGTGAATCATGAAGCCTCTCCTGCTCATCGCGAGAAGATCAGAAATTATGTTAAAAATAAAATTAAACCCCAGACCGTGCAACTAGGAAGCCACGAGGCATTCATTCAATGGCAAGAGTACCAGAAGAACTTGAATTTTTCGATCCTGACTCCAAGAGCGTTTATCGAGGAAACGCTACTGCGCGTTGAAATGGTTGATGATTTCCGAGCTTGGATTCAGATGGTTCGAGAAGTTCGAGAGATGGGTTTAGGATTGGAGTCCAGGTTAGGTGAGGTTTTGATTTCCCATATTTTTAAGGTCATTCAATTTTGTTCTAGTATAGAAGAAGTCTCCTATTTGTATGATTTTCTAGAATCAGAGCAGCAAAGACGGGATTTTTTGGGGTCTTATTTTGGTTCAATTACGGAGATTCAGCGATTTTTTGATTTGATTGAATGGTTGAAATCTAAGGATCGAACGGATTCCTTCGATTTTGTAAATCAATATTTAAATAGTTTTATCCGGATGAGGCCCAATCTGGATGACATCAACCGACTTGTCGATTTCGTGAGAGATGATGTTCGCCTTCATGAAATGATTCTTGAGAAGGTCTATGAAACTGCGAATGAATTTGAGTATTTTTCAAATCGAAGGGAGTATTCTCGATTGATTCAACCCAATTATTGGAATAGTTCTCGGCACTACAATCAGGTGAAGAGGAGGTTTGAGAGAACTCACTCATTTCCTGTGGATCCCCCGCAAGCACCGCTTTTTAATTTGTGGGATTTGAGAAGGTTATTCTCCATTGAGGAGTTCGATATTACCCAACCCTAAAGGATAGAGTCTTGTGGTGGATTCTTAGTGTCTAGGCTTGGGTAATCAACCGTATAGTGGAGCCCTCGGCTCTCCTTGCGTAACAGAGCGCATTGGACAATCAGTTCCGAGACTGTGAGTAGATTTCTGAGTTCAATGAGATCTTGAGTCAGCAAAAAGTTCCAATAGTAAGCTTCAATTTCAGCTTTGATCAGGTTGAGTCTCCTTTGGGCACGTTCTAACCTGCGGTTACTTCTGACAATTCCTACGTAGTTCCACATGAGATGTCGAATTTCTAGCCAGTTCGCTGCGATATCGATTTTTTCTTCGAGTTGGACTGCCTTCCCAATGTCCCATTCCGGAAGGGTGAGGGTTTTAATGGGTTGTCGTTTTTCCGGCTGAGCAGGGTTTTCTTTGGCGTGCTCGAATGCCCTGTGTGCAAAAACGACCGCCTCCAGCAATGAATTGCTGGCCAAACGGTTAGCGCCGTGGAGTCCAGTGCAGGCCACCTCGCCGATGGCGTAGAGTCCTTCGACCGTTGTTTGAGCGTGTTCATTCACCTGGATTCCTCCGCACATATAGTGTGCTGCGGGAACGACGGGAATGGGGTCGAGGGTGATGTCGATTCCATAGCCGAGACAGGTTTCGTAAATATTTGGAAATTTGGATTTAAGTTCATCTTTCGAAAGAGGGGAGCAATCCAGGTGAACGTATTTATCTCCCGATCGCTTGAGTTCGATATCGATTGCTCGAGCGACGATGTCTCGAGGGGCGAGGGAAGCCATAGGATGGTGGCGAATCATAAACTCATCGCCACGAATGGTTCTCAGGATGGCACCTTCGCCACGGAGAGCTTCTGTAATCAGAAATGTTTTGGATCCAGAATGATAGAGACAGGTAGGATGAAACTGCATGAATTCTAAATTGGAAACCTGAGCACCCGCCCGGTAGGCCATTGCAATTCCATCTCCGGTTGCGACATCCGGATTAGTCGTATAGAGATAAACCTTACCGGCGCCACCGGTAGCTAGGACAGTCACGTCAGCAGCCAGCGTGAGAACTTGGCCAGAGTGTGTGTTCAGAATATAAGCACCTAAGCAGCGTCCAGGCTTTCTCCAGCGTTTCAAAATTTTACCTTCGGTAATGAGATCAATCGCGATGTGGTTCTCTAGCACTTGAATTTGAGAATGATTTTCGACTTGTTGCAAGAGCGCTTGTTCAATTGCTGACCCTGTTAAATCATCTGCATGCAGAATTCTTCTTTTCCCATGGCCGCCTTCCCGATGCAGATCGAAGACTTCTGTCGGGTCTTGGTGTTGGGTCCCGGTGGGGGGCCCATTGGGAGAGGGGATGATTTTAGTAAACTCTACTCCGAGATCGATGAGTTCTTGGACTCTCGATGGGCCCTCTCGCACGCAAAGGTCGACAATATGTGGATGACAAAGGCCGGCACCTGCTTTTCGGGTGTCTTCTTTGTGTTCTTCGAAGCTATCCTGTTTAGACCAAACAGAGGCAATGCCTCCTTGGGCGTACCGGGTTGAGCCCTCGGCCCGATCCGCCTTGGCGACGAGGGTGACGGCTCCTATTTTGGCAAATTTGAGAGCGGCGCTGAGGCCTGCGATTCCGGTTCCGAGAATCAAAATCGAAGTGCCGTTGGGTTGAGACATTTTGAGTTACCTCTATAATCATTCATTGATTGTGTTAACATAAGTGAAGTTTAAGAGGAATGACCAGATGAATGACTTAAGTAAAGACAAGGCGAAAAATTCAATCTCTCTGGATCATGTTTATAAGAGTTTTCAAGAAGGAAAAGAGCCTGTCCTGCGGGGGGTGTCCCTCGACTTTCCTCCAGGTCAACTCACCTATATTTTAGGATCATCTGGTGCTGGGAAGTCGGTACTACTGAAACACATTTTAGGATTTCTAAAGCCTGATCGAGGAAAAGTCTGGGTGCATGGAAAAGACATCGGAGCGCTCTCTAGAAAGGGTTTAGAAGACCTGAGAATCCATTTTGGAATGCTCTTTCAGAATTCAGCACTTTTTGACTCCATGACTGTGTTTGAGAATGTGGCATTTCCTTTGCGCGAACACACGGACTTTGGAGAAGATCAGATCTATGAAATGGTGAAGAAATCCTTGTTGAGTGTGGGTATGCCCAAAGGCTGGGACAAGTTTCCAAATGAGCTTTCGGGCGGCATGAGAAAGAGAGTGGGGTTAGCGCGGGCCATCATTCGAGAACCTTCGATTTTGCTCTATGATGAGCCGACGACAGGACTTGATCCGGTCACCCGAACCACCGTGGATGAGCTGATTGAGACGCTGAAACGGAAAATGAAATTGACATCCATTGTCATTAGTCATGATATCCCTTCCGCCCTATTGCTTGCCGATCAAATTGCCTTTCTACATGAAGGGAAAATTGAGTTTTTTGGTACGCCCTCGGAGTTTAAGCGATCCGAATACCCAGCGATTCAGAAGTTTATGGATGCTGAAAGGAGATCAATTCGTGCCTTACAAGTTTAAATTCTGGATTTGTTGGGATATTCCGAATTAGAATCAATGAATATGGATCAATGGCTGGTTCGTACGTCAGATAATTGGATTGTAGGGCCATACCTAGCTGAGCAAGTTCGTCAAATGCTTTTAGATGGGAAATTGTGCCTTCAGGATGAAATTTGTAACGCGAACGGCTATTGGATTTTTCTCCATGAGCGAGAGGAACTCCGAAGCTGTTTAGGGGTTGAAATCCCTCTTGCATTGAGCCTAGCCTCTGGCCAACCTTCGGAAGAAGAGATCACAGAGACGGAAACGGTCTTAGATGATGAGATCACGGATTCTGGGGTTGAACCTGCCATCTCAAGGTCAAGGACTCAATCGGTTCAATTGCCTTCTAAGAAAGCCCTTCGTTCACTGCTTCCAAATGAAGGGAATGGGGACGGGCAGATTCGTCTTTCTTCGGGGAGACGAAGAGTTCGGCTAGTGATAGGTTTTTTTCTTT
>JANNCA010000121.1:0-3140 GCA_031386075.1 Oligoflexia bacterium | reverse complement strand
CTTTTGCTCGATCGCTTTCTTGTCATCGCAGCCTCAATGAATCCTAAGCCGTCCGAAACAGGCTTTCAATTCAACATCAACAGCGCCCGATCACGACTAAACGAACCATGGTTGGTCAAAGCAGCGGTTGTTTTTGGCACCAAATCTACACAAGGCTCCCTTTCGATGGCTTTTGATACTCATTCGATTCCCATAGCTTTTATTGCTGGAGAGAATGACCAACGATCCACTTTAGACGATGTAACTAAAACCTATCATAAGGCATCTGTCCCAAAGGCCCTTGTTATAATTCAAGGAGCAAATCACTTTTGCCTAACGAATGAGAATACTCCAGAGGGTGCTATTCCGGATTCAGGTCTTTCGAGTCTGGAACAGGAGGAATCAGTCAAAAAGTCAGTACATTGGACAGCCGTTTTTTTGGACTCTTATTTAAATATGAATGACAAAACAATTAAAACTCTAATTAATAATTCTAAAAATCCGTCCACCGAGTTAAAAAATTATTTGACATTTGCGCCATAACGGCTTGAAATTCATACCTGGCAACCTGAGTTCAAAAAGTTTGGGTAACTTGATAAAAGAATAAATTTACTCTTTTTTGTTTTGATATGCTAGCCGATGGGGCGGCAGAGCTAAAAAATTCAAGAAAACAGTTTCGTGCCCGGGATCTGAACCTTGAGTGTCAAAAGGTGTTTTCTTGAACGCCTTGTTTCAAAAGGTAATCTTGAGATCACTAGAAATTATTGCAATATTTTTTTCATGATATAAATGAATTTTAAATTTATTTTGTAGTAAATATTAAAATCTAAACTTATGAATAGAAATATAAAAAAATATTTAATTAATAATGATTACTGAAGGTCTGTACAAAAAACAGACAGATATTCAGTAATCATTATTAGTTACAATAGAATACGAAATTTTCCCACATACCTCTGGCGCTTACTCCGGTGCATCTAACCATTCTTCCAGGGATCACATTCCAAGTGCAGGCGCTAGGCCCGTTATTCCAGACTTCGCATGAAATTTGATACGGTCCATAGTAAGAATTGCAAAGGGTGGTTGCCATGCAATCGCCTGCGAAACTATTGTTTGTGAAAACAAATATTAAAAACAATAACGATAAGTATTTCATTTTATCTCCGATTTTATTGGTTAGTTTTTGAAAAGGAAGGTTTTAGTATCCAAATATGTTTTAAAAGTCAAATAATGTCTTATTTTTATGAATAAAATGGGTCTCAAGAAAGTTCTCAAAGGCCGTCCGGCAGCGTAAAGTATTGAATGAATAGGGCTCACTGGGAGTCTTGATTCCGCGCACGAAAACTGTTCTTGAACGCTATGGCTTGACTTGGAAAGTTCAAATTAATGTTTGATTGTTAGTGTGATAGCGTGCTAGCACAAGCTTGAATGAAGGCGCAGAGCATGTTTGAAGTCCTACTAACGATTGAGACCCTAGAGGACTATGAGAATTTCTTCCTAGATCTCTGCACTCCAGCAGAGGTCGAAGCGATGGCTGATCGTTGGGAGGTAGCTCAGTTGTTACATCAAAATATGCCCTATCGGGAAATTTATAAAAAAACGGGAGTGAGCACAGCGACGGTGACTCGGGTGGCCCGCTCTTTAGTCTATGGCCAAGGGTATCGGAAAGTTCTGGATCGGGGATCTAGGGCTTTTGAGGCGGAAACAAAAAAACCAATTAGATTAAAAAAATGAGGGGACAGGTGAAATGCGAGAAAACGAGCGACTTAGAATTGCAATTCAAAAGTCAGGCAGACTCTCTGAAAGATCTCTATCTCTTTTTAAAAAATGCGGTTTGGATTTCGATTTAGAAAGTGGAAAAGATCGGCTTTTTCATCAGTGCTTGGATTTTCCAATCGATCTGATGCTGGTTCGCGATGATGATATTCCTAAATATGTGGCTGACGGAATCTGTGACTTGGGGGTTGTCGGCGAGAACGTTCTTGCTGAGGGGCCTTCTGAATTTCAGGTCCTTCATCGTCTTGGCTTTGGTCAATGCCGGTTGTCCCTGGCAGTGCCTGAAGGGAGAGAGTTTAAAGGGGTACGGGACCTCGCTGGCAAAAGAATCGCGACTTCTTATCCCTCTTGCTTGAAGAAGTACCTCACTCGCCATGAGATGGATGCTCACATAGTTATCCTTTCGGGTTCAGTTGAAATTGCTCCGAAATTAGGAATTGCAGATGCAGTCTGTGACTTAGTTTCAACGGGTGGTACGCTCAAGTCAAATGGGCTGAAAGAAGTGGATACACTGTTTGAAAGCCAGGCCGTTTTGATTCGAGCCAGTTCTATGGCAGCCACTCCTTTTCGAACAGATTTTGAAAAAAATAAGGACATCAACCGCCTTTTACAGCGAATCAAAGGAGTACTCCAGGCGGCCCAATCTAAATACATCATGATGAACGCACCCTCTGAGGCCTTGAGTCAAATTTGTAAGATTATTCCTGGAATGGAAGAGCCTTCCGTCATGCCTTTGGGGCTCGATGGTCGACGGGTAGCGATTCATGCCGTAGCGCGTGAGGCTATATTTTGGGAGACGATCGAAAGACTCAAGGAAGTAGGGGCGAGCTCTATTCTTGTTTTGCCGATCGAAAAGGTTATTTCATAAATGGATATTAAAAAATTAAATGTCCTAAATATTAAGTGGAACGAAACTTCTCTTAAAATTCGAAAAGAAATATTGAAGCGTCCTACCACTGAGCGAAGTCACGAGCGCTCCTTGCAAGTAAAGGATATCATTCATCAAGTCAGAAGTGAGGGAGATGAGGCACTTTATCGAATGACTCGGCAGTTTGACCGGGTGGATTTGCAAGCGCACGCACCTTCACTTTTGGGTCTGAGAGTTTCACTTTCGGAGCTTGAGGAGGCTTTTTCTCAGGTGCAGATGAGGGTACAGAATGCACTTAAGGAAGCCATTCGGAGAGTGACCCTTTTTCACTCGGTTCAGTTTCCCCAGCCTATTGACTTGGAGACCTCACCTGGGGTCCGATGTGAGCGCCGATTTCTACCGATTCGCCGGGTAGGACTTTATATTCCAGGAGGCACGGCGCCGCTCCCTTCGACGGTAGTGATGCTCGGTGTCCCTTCTCGAATTGCGGGCTGTAAACAAAGGGTTTTGGTGACTC
>JANNCA010000110.1:0-4138 GCA_031386075.1 Oligoflexia bacterium | reverse complement strand
CCCGTTCATAAGCAATCCTCGCCATCAGAGGCTTACCCTCGCCCCACAGAAGGTTGCCATAGTCGGTCCAGGCCGACTCATCTTTGACGTTGACTCTCAGGCGAGCTCGAACACTTTCGAAAGCCGGAGCTGCCCCGGTTGCACCCCCATCAGCAGGAACACCCGCTAAATGCATCTTGCCACGAGGCCCCTGGGCACGTCCTAGAGCCGAAGTCCGGAAATCTGCAAGTCGATCTGCTACCTCGGGCAAGACAGGACTAAACAAGTTGCGCTGCATCGCCTGGGTATAACCGTCATTCCATATAGACTTCGCTTTTTCCCTAAGAGGGGCACCAATCGAAATAATTTGTTTTTGAAATTTTTCCAGCGATTTACCCTGAAGAGACTTGGGTGGTTCAATTGAATCGAGTTCATCTGCAAAGTGAGTTGCCCAAAGCGCCAGCTGATGAAGTGCCGCGACAGCCCAAGGCCCCCCCGCTTGAACCACGGACTGATAGGTCTGACTGAGTGGGTCAAGAAAGTTCATTCTTTGATTCAGAGCAATTTTCAATTGGTCTTCCGGGAATTTGAGAGGGCTAAAGACAGCCTCCTCTTGGGACAGACTGGCCAGTTTGTACTTCGCATAGCCCACAAAAGGAGAAAGGCCTTCAGATTTCATTGCCCCCTTTGCCGGTTTCAAAGCTTTTGCCCCCTGAGGTCCGGTTTTGGAGCTTCTCTGCTGATCAGCCACAAGTTTAAGAAGATTTTTCCCTTGAGCCAAGTCTTGATCCCGAAAGTATAAATCAGCCAACCGAGAATAACACTCAGCCTGAAAGGGGGTTGGCCCAGTAGCACAAAACCGATAGGTTCGATTCGCCTCCGAATCCAGGTGAGCCTTTTCCTGCGATCGAGCTAAAGCAAGCGAAATAGCCCACTTACTCGACAACTGAGGGTAGGTCTCCAAATAGAGGGTCCATTCGCGCTGAGCTTGGGTGGCTTCATCGATACCTTCATACAATCGACCTGCAGTCTCCAAGGACGCCGGATCCCTAAAGTCAGTTCCCAATTTATGAAAAATCTGAGCTGAAAAATCAAAATGCCCTTCTACGAGTGCCTGAGTTGCTACCCTTCGGAGAGGTTCTTTAGCCTGCGGACTTTGAGGGTAACGCTTCTCCCAGACCTCCTCTAGCCTGACGATGTCATTCATCACTTCAGAGCTTAAAGACGGTACCTTCAAGTAGGCAAGCAAGGCATTCGCCAACGCCTTCTCTGCCAAAACTCGATCCGGGGTTCTTAAAGCAAAATCCTCATAGCCCTTGGCTGCACTCAGAAAATCTCTATCGTGCTCCTGCCGGGTAATCGCTGTCACTTTAAGCCGGGTCTCCTGCTCAGCTAGAATCCTATGCAATTGACTCTTGTTTATGTGGATATCAGAATCCATTAGCACTGATTGACCTCTGAGATCCCTCACTGCCACTTCCAAATCACTCGGCCCTTCGTCGGGCTTTTGCTTGGGTTCCGTACAAAGCTGAAGCCACAATTGCGCTGCGGTCAGGGCTTGAGAGGACTTAGGCCACCTAGAAATGATGGCCCGAACCCGAATCACTGCATCTGCATGTTCGCTAGAATAACCTGCCAAAACCTGGGCGGCTCGAATAGAAGCTTCCTTAGCCTCAATGCTATTCTCAAGAGAATTGGCAAGCGTATCAGCCGCCTCAATAAATTCCTTTTCTAGTTTCGAAGGGGCACCCGAAGCTTCGCTAGGTCGTTGAGGAGATTTCTTGAGGGCTTCGACTAGACTCGAAACCCAGAGAATACCGGCTTGTTTGGCATACTTAGAACTATTCGAAGAGCCAGCCGAGGATTTAGCAGACAAAACAACCTCCCGATAAAGCTCGGCCACTTCAGCGGGTTTACCTAAGTCTCTCTTCACTTCAGCCAGGTACATTTGAATTTCAGGAATTTCTTCGTGTAGATCAGAGGATTTTAAAAATTTTTCAAGATACGCACTATAAAACGCCTCTGCAATTTCAAGATCCAAATGTCCCGTTAAGGTCGTTTTTTTCCTGAAACTCTGATGGTGTTCAATCGCAATCTTTCGGATCATCACCCGCAGATTTTGAAGAGTCGCTAAGGTTTCTCCACTTACATCAGTAGGAAGGACGAGCGCCTGCAATCGGGCCAACGCATTCTTGAAGTGCTTTTCCTTGATATCCAATTCTAACAGCTTAACCCAAACTCTAAACGCAGCATCGCTTTGCGGATGGGTCTTTAGAAGCGCTTCATAAACGGAAGTCGCTTGATCTAACTCAACGTTTCTTTCATATTGGCCTCCCAACTTCTCCAATATTTTAGGAAAATAATCTTGATCGCCCGCTTCCGCCTGAAAGTAAGTAATCGCCTCGGCAACCCTGCCTCCTTCAGCCATCAGAGTAGCCAAATCCTGAAGAGCCTCCTCATGAAGAGGAAGGTACTTACCCCCCACTTGCTTAGCGCTGGCAATCGCTTCTTTCATCACGACAATCGCGTGATCATACTTTTTAATTTTGAAATACGACCAGGCCAATCGCTGGAGCACAGGTGGCCAATGATCTTCAGGCATTTTTTCTTTCGCTTTTTCAAAATATTGAACCGATTTATGAAAATCAGCATTCTTAAATGAATATTCTGCTAACTCCTTATAAGCCACCCCTGCAAACTGACTACTTGGAAAGTGATTCACTAAATGTTCATAATATTGTGTACTTTCTTTCTTTTGATCTAGTTCGGCATAATTAAATCCCAGGAAGTAATAGACCTGATCCATTTTATCGTATCGAATGTTAAATTTCACAATCTCCTGACAGGCCTTGACTCCCGCATAAAGGTAGGGCTTGGAATGATTTCTATCAATCACCTTGTCAAGAACTCCCCTCACTAAGCGCTTTTCATGTACCCGGCCTTCTAGCAAAAACTCGATGTGATAGGCTTCCATGTCGATCTCAGCTAAACGAAAATAGAGATCCGCACGTCGGTTCACAGCCGACCGAAGGCCCAGGGTGATTCGAAGTTGCCTAATTTCCTCATCTCTAAGAACCCGGATTTTTGATTCATTTTCGGTCTCGTTAGCCCTGATCTCAGACAGTGGATAGGAACTCCCAGCCCAGCCCCGTGTACCCAAAAAAAGAAGAATGAGAAGGGTCCAACTAGCTCTTACATTCTGAATCAAGCCCAAAAACATAATCCCCCAATTCATCTGTCCAAAATTCACCGTTAAAAGACCATCTGTACTGATCATTACGGGGTTCAGGCTCCTGATTCCCTCGAGTTCTCTCCTTGATTGCTCCCTGTGTTTCTTGCTGTCGACTCATGAGCTGATCTTTGGATTTTTTCAGCATTTCGAGTTTAATGAAGGCCATTTTTTCAAAATCATCGATCATTGCGGCATGATAATCGAGCAGACTATTTTTTATAAAAGCTCCCCCCAGGAGTCGGATCGATTTCACTCGCCAGTGAAGGACCTGCTCTAAAAATCCGGGAAACCCTTCTGCCATATCATGCTTTACACCGGGTTGAGTTGAATCAAATCGGCGAATAACCTCTTGCTCTACCTTCACTTGCCTTTCGCTTTCTGTGAGATTCTGGAAATAAGGCCCTCTCACAAAACGATTGAGCATCTGATGAAACCCACCCTGAATATAGATAGATGAATTCAAAGAGGTCTTACCTAAATCATAAAACGCTCCCAGTTGATTTGAATTCCTCTCGACGAATTCCTTCACCTCTATACCTACATGCGTATATTTCGTATTAAATTCGTTGGTTGCTTGATTGGCGTCTCCATAGAGACACAATGCAAGAAACGCTTGGGCGCGTAGCACTTCAATTTCGGTATTAAACATGAAACTCAGGGACGGGCTCTTGTAGGAAACTAACTTCCCTAAAGTTCGATTGTATTCACCCCGGGCAAATGAGTTCCAAGCTTGCTCAAAAAGAATATCAGGCCAGACAAAACTCCGTTTCGGAATTTGGTCATAGACTCGATCTGCCTCCTCGAATCTTTCAAGTTGATAAAGGGTGCGCGCGTGACCTGCGATGCAACGAGAACGCAAATCATCCGCTTCACGTTGAGACCTTCGAATACTTTGGGCAGTTTGACCTTCTTGTCCAATGATAGAAT
>JANNCA010000095.1:0-1814 GCA_031386075.1 Oligoflexia bacterium | reverse complement strand
GGATTCGAGAAGTCCAGGCCGATCGACCCTCCTATGGGCTCACTCGAGGACTCACCCCAGAGGTATCCGAAAATCTCTGGATGCTAGACTCACTCTCTAAAAAAGACTTAGAAAATTTCTTAGACGACACCCACCCAAAAGATTTACTGGGACGCCTAGAACATACGATTTGGGCAGTGCAATCCTGGACATTATCGTCGCTCACAAGCAAAACAGCATCAACCCATCGTGAATCCCTCGATAGAATTTTAGACCAAATCTGCTGGAAGCTCGGAAAAATCTGCTCAGAAGAAAGATGGAGCCAACAAATTAAAAAAAATCGCCTACAACCCAGAGAAATTTTACTCGCCCTCAATGACAGTCCCCTGTGCGGATACCCAAAAGGCAGCGGATTTTTAATCAAACGAGCTGTCGCGAATGAATTGCAAATAGAACTTCGAACCTGTCCTCATCAGTCTCTCTACTCAGAAATAAAACCGGTCGCTGACCGGCTCTGTCAACTTCACACTCACTGGCTCAAAGGTTTCGCCTATGGATTAAACCCTCAGATTGTCATCGAGCACGTAAGCCAATCCCCTCGATGTACACAACGTTGGTTGATTCCGTGAATGCCCGTCAGAAAGCTCTTGGACTTCAGAAAAAGATTTTTAACTCTCTCAAAGCTGAAGCCAATCAACTCCTTGGAAAAATGCCGGACACCATTCGAAAATATGAAAAAGAGAGTCAAAAAGACTTTAGAACCTCCTCTCGAATCTGTAACGCAACTAAGCATCAACTCATCCAAGAAGTACAAACTACGGACGTGACATTTATTGCTGATTTTCATACCTTTGACCAAGCACAAAGAACAGCGCTAAGAATCATTCGTGAATCCGTCCAAACGGATCAACACTGGCTCATAGGTCTTGAAATGGTTCCCAGTCAGTTCCAAAAGAAATTGGACGACTTTCAAGAAGAAAAGATATCTCTGGAAGAATTCCACGAAGCCATTTCCTACCCAACAGTTTGGGGCTTTCCTTGGCAAAACTATGCTCCGATATTTGAATGGTCCCGAGAAAATCAAATCAGAATCATTGCACTCAATCGCCCCTCTCCTCTTTTCGGCTCTACCGGTGAGAGCGATTTAGATCAAAGGGATCAATGGGCAGCCGGAATCATCACCGATTTGTTTCATGATTCGATCCATAAGGGAATTCGTCCAAAAATCATTGCACTCTATGGAGGGCTCCACGTGGGAACCCGACATCTTCCGCAACAACTCCATAAAATATCCAAATCACTTCTTAAGAAATCCCTGTCATGGACTACCATTCACCAAAATCAAGACCGTCTGTATTGGAAGCTGGCTCAAGAAAACCGAGAACTCGACATTGATATCGTTAAGTTAAAAAAGAATGTCTACTGCATCCTTTCTAGTACTCCTTGGGCAAAACTCCAATCTCTCGTCACCTGGGCAGAAGGAAGCCATCCAGAGGCAGGAGAAATGGATCGAATCGACAACGATCTTGATTATTTATTTCTCATCCAAACCTATGGAAATACGCTTGCAAAATTTCTAGGACTCCCTCTTCCTAATTATGAAGAAATGAATATTTACTCCATCACAAACGCAGATCAACTCGAGATTATTGCAAATTCTGGAACGAATCCTTCACTTTTTACATCTATTGAACGAAAACTGATCCACTACCATATTCAATTTAATTTAAGGATCTATATCCCAAAAATTAAGGCTGCCTACTTAGGCTCACCCTCTCAAAACGGAATAGCCGAACTCTCTGCGATCTATATTCTCAAATCCATGACGGGCTGTA
>JANNCA010000086.1:0-17280 GCA_031386075.1 Oligoflexia bacterium | reverse complement strand
ACTCATATTATGCGAGGAGCTAATTTAGGCATTGGGACAATCACTCATCAGTTTACGACAATAGGGTCACATGCCATGACTGGAATGGGAAGCGTTGTTACTCGGGATATTCCCCCTTTTGTCTTGGTAAAAGGGAATCCCGCTCGATTTTCGCGATTGAATACCCACGTATTCAAGGAATTGAATCTCAGTCCTGAAGATTTTATTTTGAACCCTTCAGGCTTCCAAGGGACTTCTGAGGGTTACTATGAGTCTAGTCACCCTTATGCCCGAGATCGGCTAATGGAATTTAATAAGCACTCTCGGCGTAAAAAGCTATCTGTGACATCGATCTTAAATGGTAAAAACTGAACTTTAAATTTATTGTAGGCTTTCCACCAGGATGCTTTTTTTGCCCGGAGCTAACTGGTCAGAAGTAGCAATTGCACAAAATCTCGAATTTCTGGCGATTGGATGTCCATTGGCGGCGACCCATCGAATCATCTGTGCAGGTTCAACAAATGAGGTACAGTTGCGGTCGCTGATTTCGAGTTCGGCTAAAATAATCGGGTGATATCGTTTGATCTGTTCGATGAGTCGGTCCGTAAAAAAATCAACTTCCAAATGGAGCCACCAATCTACACTGGTCGGATTGATGCGATTACTGAGAAAATAAAACATCGGGAAATGAGGCATGACAATTTGGGCTCGACTAGGAAAAGTTCTTTCCACTTCTTGAGAAATAGCTTTTAGTTTTTGATATCGATCATAGGTTACTGAATCAGTCGTCATTTTGTAGCCGAATTTTGGATAAATCTCAGAGAGGTCAAAGGTTTGTTCAGATCGGATAGGTTGATTATACGGGCGGACATAGTTCAATCGAGAATGAGAAATAACTGCTATTAAAGCCCCAGCCCCAAAAAGTGCCGCACATCCTTGTAAGGGTGTTTGAGAAATTTTAAATTCAGATAAATAAAGACCAACTGAAAAGCAAAGGGGTCCGAACGCTAAAATAGGCATGTCATATCCTATACTCATCGCTGCAAACCAAGAGAGAAAAATGCTACCCACGGCAAAAACGGTTTTTCCTAAGTCTTTTGAATAATTTTTGTAGCCAGTTACGATACAACCGAATAAGAAGCCGTAGAAAAATCGGAATAATGAGGTGCTTCTGTAAAGGGCATCAATTTGTTTAAGATCTAAAAAAACGACGATCGCATAGAGTATTAAGACCCAGGGGATGAGAATCCAGAGGGGTTGGATCCAATCTTGTTTTTTTGAATTAAACTTTTGAGCAAGTGTACCGAATACACCGACCCCAGCTCCAGCAGCTGATAATAAAAAGTTCTTCGGGGTGAGCGGAGCGTATTTGATGATGGATTCGAGTAAGTAGCCCGTACCCGAGAGGATGGTAATTTGGTATTTAAAGTCGTGAAGGGCGTGGTTTTTTCTCAGGTAGATCACAAAAACTAAGAGAGGAAGTCCTAACGAAATGAAAGAGATGAAAAAAGCATTGAGTTTTCTGCAGAGGGGTTCTTCTCTTAAGTAGAGATAAAGGCTGACTGTAGCGAGGTAAAATGCTGGAATGAGACCAAAGTTTTGTTTAGCCAACGGAGCTAATCCACAAAAAAAGCCTGCTATACTCAGATAGAGTGAAAATCCCTTGAAGGTTGGGCGGCTCCAGGCTGCGCCTAAAAAACTCAAGCCGAGTGCTGAAAGGGTGATCCCATCGACTGATGTCCACGGAGTCGGAGGGAAGTTGTGTGATGCATAGAGGAGCCCCATCAGCGTCATACAAAGAACGAGAGTCATGCGGTAAGGGTTTGTCGTTCGAGTGGGCAAAATCAATATCAGAGGAACGAGGCCTGTGAGCCATATCCAAAAGTAAAATCCAAATCGACTTCCCCAAAATTGGAGTTTTTCTGGCAAAATAAACCAAACCGTATGGATGATGTGGGTGAGTGGCATTCGAAGAGTGGTGTAATCGCGAAAAGGCACTTCACTGTGTAAAATTCTCCAGGCCATGGCCATCATGCAACCGTCATCAGAAGGGTGATGACCGTACGGAATGTTGAACCAGCATACAAAGAGAAGTGTTGCTAGAAGTAAAAAAACCCCGACTTTGAGTGTTTTGGGATTTGATGTATTTAGAATTAGAGTTTTTTTCATTCATTTTTTCGTTTCTTAAAAGTGCTATTTTTTTATAAGTTGAATCACCCGTTCGGCGATGGCGCGTGAGGCTGTTAGGCCAGGAGATTCAATTCCTATAAGATTAATCCATCCAGGGCGATCGAGTGAAACAACAAAGTCTCTTTCATAAGGATCGGTTGGAGACCGTAGTTTAGGCCGGATGCCACACGAGTCATATTCTAGGTCTTCCATTCGAATTCCTACTAAATACTGACTAGCAGCTTCGAAGAATGCTTGTTTTTTTTGGGGGTTGCAGTCGCTTAAATCTTCCCGTGAATGCACGTATTCAGCATCGGGGCCAAGGCGGCATGAACCATCTAATCCGAGGGTGAGATGGACGCCGAGTCCAGGGCTTCCCTTTTTTTTAACAGGATAAACAAGATGAGCAAACTGAGGAGAATGATTCCATCTAAAGTAATTCCCTCGACAGGGATGTATTTGATATTGATCTATTCCAACCATGCGTGCGATTTGATCTGCATCGAGTCCGGCGCTATTGATGACCCATTCTGTGAGAATGGCGCCTCGGGTGGTCCTTAGCTCATAACCACCGGATGGTGTAGGTTCAACCCCTAAAACTTTACAGGAAGTGACTAAAAGGGCACCTTTTGTTTCTGCGATAGCTAAGAGGGATCGAGAATATTCATAGGGATCTACAATTCCTGTTTGTGGAGAAAAGAGCGCCAGGTCGCCTTTGACGTCTGGAAGTTGGCATTTGAGTTCTGCTGAGGTGGTGAGTCGGATGCCGTTGGCGTCT
The DNA here is from genome assembly GCA_031386075.1 of Oligoflexia bacterium. Taxonomy (GTDB): domain Bacteria; phylum Bdellovibrionota; class UBA1018; order UBA1018; family UBA1018; genus CAIYTD01. The sequence continues at coordinate 14,354 of JANNCA010000086.1, read as the reverse complement.
GCTTGAGCACCAGATAGAAGGGCATTTTCATAGAGATGATGGAGTTCATCGGATTCATTTTTGTGAGCGACCACCCATTTACCTACTTGGCGATAAGGTACCGAGTAGCGTTTGCACCACTCGTAGAGAAGATGTGCGCCCCGAATACAAGTTTCTGCCTTGATCGAGCCAGGTAGATAGTAGAGGCCTGCGTGAATTACTCCACTATTGCGGCTGGTTGTTCCCTCTGCAATGCGAGGACCTGCCTCTAGAATCCAAGGAGTGATTCCTAAGGTCGTGAGTTCTTGCGCGATGGCACAACCGACGACCCCAGCACCAATAATAACAGTAGGGATGCGTTCTTCTGGGGGCACCTTTTCTATTTAGTCTGCGCCTCCCCTATAAATCCAGAAAAAACGTTGACGGTATTTAGGCTTCTCTTTAATGTCTAGGGTAATGGAAATTTTACCTACTCCTCGAATGAAGGACACTGTCTTTGAAGGGGAATCATTAGGAAGTTACGTTTTAGAATATTCAAAGACCTTGCATGAGGTGTTGACTGCAATTGACCCCAAGTCTCTTGAAGAGGGTCTTGAGCTTTTGAAGTCAACACACACGGAGGGCAAAAGAATCTATGTCGCTGGGAATGGGGGATCATCTGCGGTAGGTGAACACCTCTGTTGTGATTGGACTCTGGGGACGGATAGGAAGACCTATCAGCCGATGAAGACCTATTCGCTTGCATCAAATCTTTCAGTTTTGACAGCTCTGGCAAATGATGTCGGATATGATCAGGTGTTTTCAGAACAGGTTCGCACATTGGTCGAAGAGGGAGATTTATTGATTCTCATTTCTTCTTCTGGAAATAGCAAAAATATTGTGAATGCCGCTCATATGGCAAAGAAAAATAAAATTCGCACTTTAAGTTTCACCGGATTTAGTGGTGGAGAGCTTGCAAGGGTAACTGACGTTTCGATTCGAGTTAATTTTCCGAATTATGGTCTTGTCGAAGATGCGCATCAAATTCTCATGCATTGTTTCGCTCAGTTTATTGCGCGTGAAAGATCGAGCGGGCAAAAGGCCTTTTGATCAGATATAAAATTTTCTGAATGATCATGAATGGGAAAAAGAGCCAAGGGAATACAAAGTCAGAAGTTTTGTGTGGGGAGTTTGCTAGAGCTAAGATCCTGAGAGCTGCTTGGTCTGGAGTCATGACAAAATAGTCCCTGAGCTGAGCGGCTAGTCCTGAGACTTGAACGGATCGAAGGTTTGCGCTTGCCCTTAACATTTCAGAATCAATTCCTCCGAAAACAATCGTTTGGAAACGGATATTTTTGAATCCTTTTGAGAGGCAAGACATCATTGCTAGGTCATAGAGATAACGTTTGGAAATCGCATATCCAAAATTTTGATGAGATCCGAGAAATGCGGAATAGCTTGAAATTAAAACGACTTGGACTGAAGTTGGACGTTTTTCTAGGATGAGTTGGCTAAGAATTTCTAATTGAGAGAAACAGTTGACCTTCAAATAAGAAAGGAATTTGTCAAAATGGAGCCATTGTTGTTCTGTTGTGTCAGCCCCATTTTTTGCGGCATTTAGAAAAAAAATCAGGGAGTTCCCATCGGGGCAAGAGGCTAGTTGCAAAGAAGTGAGGCCCTGTTCTGACTCCAAATCATGGGAAATATGAATAACCCCGTCGTGGGATGGCGTTCTTGAGATACTGACAACCGTTCGGCCCTGTTCCAAAAGGCGCTTGGCAATGCATTGCCCAACGCCACGGCTGGCTCCGGTGACATAATAAACTGCAGAGTTAACTCTTGGAGGCAAGGTGCTCAAAGTTGCTGTAGAAGACAGAGTTAAGTTGTTCAGGGGTGTATTTTTCGGAAATAATTCGATCATAAGTCAGCAGGTAGTTGAATTGACCTAAAGGGTCAGAGAAGTTGTAGGGACAGTCTGAACCATAAAGGCACTTCTCAGTCCCTAGTATTTTGAGGGCCCCTTGAACCATCCCTGGGTCCAAGTGAAAGCTTGTGAAATCGATGTACTTTTCAGGACGGTTTTGAATGGCTGTCCAAACTTTTTTGAAAAAGGGGAAGCCGCCGTACCCAAAAATAATTTGATTTTTTGGGTAGGTGTCCAGCAGGTACTGGTAGTTGCCTGAGATTCCAAATCCTAAGATGATGTAAACGGGTTTTCCTAGTTTTAGAGACAGATCCATATAGGGTTGAAGAGTTTTGAGATCAAAGCCATGCCAATAAGCATGAAACTTAATGCCAAAAACCTGGGGATTGGAAAGTTGAACTCGAACTGCGTCGAGGGAGGGCGAGTTTTTTGGATTGATCCAAAGCCACATTTTGAAGCGCTGGGGATCCATTTTGATCAACCTTTCAAGGTTGTCATTATCGGGATGCATGACTTTATTGAGTGCCTGCCCATCTTTCGTGAAAGATTTCCAAAAGGGACGAAGTCTTCCCTCAGAATCATAAAAGGAGAGGGCAATCAGACCCGCAATTGGTCGAAGCAAGCCACTCTTCAGGAGTAGTCGTTGAACCCAATACATGAGTGGACTCTTGTTGGGTTCATGGACATGCGTACAGGGTGCGCTGAGCACGACTTGCTGAACATGGTATTTGTCCATGAGTTGAAGGTACTGAGGGATCGATATCCTGCTTTCGTCATAGTAGGCATGGACATCTATCACACGCTGAGGTTGATAGGGTGCTTCGAGTTTTCGTTTCATTTTTTTTCCTAATAAGACGTCCAAGAGGCGCGGGCTCCAATAATTGAGATGGCGAGCTATTTTCGAGTTTAAGGACATATCCAAGTGTCGAATTCCCTTTTCGATAGCCTTGAGAATCGCGACTGCGACCTCATCAGGAGATTTTAAATGTTTTGAAATGAATTTCTCATGGAGAGCTCCAAAGATTCTCTGGTTCTGCAAGAGGGGCGTCTCCGTTGGGCCCGGAGAGATCGAAAGCACTTCGATGTTGAACGGTTTCAGCTCGACCCGTAAGCTTTCTGTGAGGGCCGCAGCGGCAAACTTACTGACACAATAGGGAGATGCCCCGGGAAGGCCGCGAATGGATGCTCCTGAAAGTAAATTGACGATCGAGCCTTTTCGAGCCTTCTTCATAGTTGGGGCAATTGATTGAATGAGGGCAGTCATTGCTAAGAAATTGATATTCAAATTGTTTTGGAATTCTTGGAGAGGTACTTCCTCCACATACCCTAGGCTGCTCATCCCTGCTGAGTTAATTAAGACCTGAATATCGGATTGAAAGTCATTTTCTATCTGATGAACTAATTTTGGTATTTGGTTGAGATTCGCCAAATCAAATGGGTATATTTTTACTTTCGCATTGGATTTTGCGTGGATCTGACTCATGAGCGTGTTGAGCCGCTCAGTATTTCTTCCAATGAGTGCGAGGTTGACCTTTCTTTCGCCGAACGCAAGGGCAGTTGCGGCGCCAATTCCAGAGGATGCGCCTGTAATGAGAATCAGAGAGTGGTTTAAGATCTTCATTTTTTGAGTTATCCTCCGATTCCTAGGTTGAGGAATTTCTTGAGTGCAGAAACTCGAGTAGCTAATACCCCTCCTTTTTGCGTGAGATAAAATCGGTCGTCTCTTTTTTCTAAGTAGCCGCGGTCAATCATGTGGCTGAATCTTCTTTCGGTCGCTTGATTCGGTTGATAGTGAGCGAGCAATTTTTTAAAAGTCAGAGGCTGATTTTTGATTTGGGTCAACTCCGTATGAACTCGAACACTCACCGAGCGATCTACTAATGAGTAAAACGTACAGTATCCAAAAAAGAGAAAAATAGAGAGGCCAATAGCGTTCAGATATTCAAGAGTACTTCCCGATATAAATGGGAAGGATTCGATATTTAAAACGCTTTCGCTCAGAGCAAGGGGTAATAGGGCTGAGCCTACAAAAACAACCGGTAGGAAAGAGAAGAATAGAGTTTTTAAAGTTCGGAATCTTTCCTTAGGTTGAAAGGCTCTAAAAATGGAAATATGAACAATTAGATAAAGAATAAATGCAAAAATGGCACTCATCCAAGCCATTTGAATTTCTTTCAAGAACTAGCCCCCATTCCCGAGTTGCAAAAACCCTTTTAATCCGCCAAAAACCTTACCCATCCATTGCCCTTTTTTTGAGTTCTTTAAGTATTTCCCGCTTGGAGTTGAAAGCTCTTCGAGTAAATTTGAGGCCACCATTTGGTCGACTCTTCGACTCAGTACGTCTTCGAAAGGATAGAGGGTGTTTGCCTCTTGAAGAGTGAGCCCCCTTTTACCTGCCTCTAAAAAATGGATGAGAAATCTTGGAGAAATTCCGCGTTCGATAATAAAGTAAAACTGCAGGTATCCAAACCAGATAAAGGTGAAAACGGCCAGACTCAGGAGGCCTGTTTGTGATGTTTTACTGATTTTTTCTTCTATGTTGAGAGATCTAAAAAAAGGCAGGAGAAAAAAAAGCAGGAAGAGGCAGACCCCCAAGAGAATCGCCATCCATCGAACTCTTTGGGTAATTTTTAAAAAATGAAACACCAGAGAATGAAGCATTAGAAAAGTAACAAAAACGATGAGAGCAGAAAAAGTCGAGCTAATCATTATTTAAGCACCGCAGTAATTGCCTTAATGAATTGAGATTTTGTGACAGCAGCTTTATTTCCAATGATTTTGGTTTTCAAGCCCGCATAGATATTTCCAAGAAAAGGCACTAAAATCGACGGACAATTGACTTTTACCAAAAGTGAAGTGATTGCAAAGTAAGCATCTCCAGCACCCGTTGCATCAATCACGACATCTGTAAAGGCGGGCGAGTAGAAATCTTGGTAGTTTTGGGATGGAAAGTAATATGAGCCGTCAGATCCTAGCGTCATACTGCATGCCCCTTGAAAAGGGCTAATTTCTCTTGAGAGGCGCTTTACAAGGTCTAATGGTTCTGTAAAACGATCGTGGTATGCAACACGTACTTCTCGGGTATCCACACTCAGATAATTAAATTTCTTAAATTTGCTAAACGGGTTGAATCCAAAGTTGGATGAATTAGTCTGGACATTCAGTCCAATAAATCCTTGAAAATCCGAAGTTGCTTCTAGCACTTCTCGCTCAAATAGTCCGTGTCCAAAATCGGCGAGGATGGTGACATCGTGTGCGGCATTCACTTTTTTGATCAGTTGGCAAAATTCAGTAGCAGAATGATGATACCATTGATCAGCGCCCAAGTGAGTGAGTTCAAACATTCTTTGGGCTTTTTCGCGAGATATATATCGAGTTTTGCGGGGGGTTTGTGTCTGGGGTATTTCTTTAGCGATCAGATGAATTCTGGAATCTAACTTATTTTTCAGGAGATCTGTAACGTAGTTTTCAGTACCTCGAGTGACAGTGAGCGTCACCTCTTCGGTAAGGTCACACAGGTGATTGGCAATGGCGAGTGAACCGCCGGCGTAATTTTCTTCGTAGAGGAAACGGGCAGAAATAGATGGGCTTTTGCTAGAGATCGACTCAGGTTCACAGAAAACATAAGTATCCACAATGGGCTCTCCCATAACGCATACTTTTTGCCTCCCGATCTGACCTAAGATCTGGTCAATGGTTTCTAGGCCCCCGATTTCTTGAACAGCTCGGATGACTCGTTCTTGGCGCTCGTTCCAGGGCTGGAAGAATTGGTTGATAAGCGTAGACGAGCTGAAGACAGCGTCTTGGGTAAAGACTAAACGGCCTCCTCCATGATTGACCGCTTTTTCTTCATCATGAATCCCACCGGTGTGGTCTTTAGATTTATCTTGATAATCAGGACCTTTGACGTAAAAATGAGGCTGGATCGCTTCAATCACTTGAACTGCAGTCGGGAATGGGCTGATTGCGACATAATCAATGATTTCCAATGCCGCAAGCATATTGGCTCGGACAGAGCTATTAAAGTAGGGGCGACCGGCTCCCTTGTTGACAAATTCGTCCGTTGTCAAAGTGACAATGAGGATGTCACCATATTTTTTGGCACTTTCAAAGTAGGCGAGGTGACCTGCATGCAAAACATCAAAGACACCGTGGCAGTGAACAAGCTGAGATCCCATATGGTTTTGCTTGAGTGCTTTTAAGTTTTCAAAATTTGTGAGCTTCGATTGCGTGGATTGAGCCAAGCTCCCTCTTTTCTGGAATAGTCGTGCAAAACAGGTGTATTGAGCTAATCTATTGGGGTAATATGCTAAGGCCATGTTAGTAGGCAAGATTAAAGTATGACAAGTAAAAAAAGCTCCTCGACAGGAAATTCCAACGGCAGTCCGATTTCTAGAAGCAAAAGGCCCACCCTTTTGATCGTCGGCGGATCTAGTTTTTTAGGGCGTTATTTATTATCTTATTTTTCAGAATTAGGATGGAGGGTTTTTAGGACTGAGAGGCGCGCCGTTTCTGATGAGACTGTCATTGAACTCGATCTGGAAAAGGGGCCTTCAAACGGCTTTGCCGATTGGCTGAGTAAAGAAACCATTCAAGTTGCGATTTTTTGTGCTGCAATTACTGATGTACAGGTTTGTGAGAAACAACCAGAATACTCGAGGTTCATTAATGTCATCCATACTCGGGAGGTGCTTGAACTTTTTAAAAAGAATCAAATTTTTCCGGTATTTTTTTCTTCAGATTATGTTTTTAGTGGAACTTTGGATCGACCGACGGAGACAGTTTCTCTGTGTCCGGTGACCGTTTATGGAAAACAAAAGCGGGAGGTTGAAGATTTCGTTCAATCTGACTTCTCAAAGTACCTGATTTATCGCACGGGGCGCTTGCTCTCATTGGATACCCATCCTAGAAATAGTCTTTTTGACCTTTTCAAAAAATTAAAAGCAGGCGTGACGCTTCGGCTCCCTGCAGATCGAAGAATTGCACCCGTATTTATTGAAGATATTGCTCAGGTAATTCAATCCATGATCGATAGGGAGTTCTCAGGTCTATTTCACCTTGCTGCTGAAAAGGACTATTCATGGGTAGAAATTGCCCAATGCCTTCTGACTTCCTTTGACATGAGCGGAGATCTGATTCAAACTTACCTGCTGGCGGAACAAAATCCCCTCTTAGTTTCTTCTCCGCGGTTCAGTACTTTGAATTCAAAGAAGGCGAGGGAGGCGATTGATTTTAAATTTATGGAAGTGCCGCAGGGCATTTTGAAGTTCAAGGATCATTTGGAGTTAGAAAAAATATGCAACCTCTCGATCTGACTTTTTTTGTCCCTTGTTATAATGAGGCCGAAAACATCGAAAATACCATTCAAACTATTATCGAAGCAGTTCGAGACCGATCTCTCGCTTACGAAATCCTGGTATTTGACGATAGTTCTACGGACGATACCGTCGAACGGGTCAAAAAAATTGGACGCAAGCATTCAAGTTGTCCCATCCGGCTCCTTTGTGGGGGAGGCCACCGTGGGTTGGGGTTTAATTATTTTAGGGGATCCTTTTTTGCTCGAGGCAAGGGGTACATGCTGATTAATGGCGATAATGTGGAACCTGCCGAAACAATTCGGAAAATCATTGCTGAGAATGGTAAATATGAAATGATTGTTCCTTACTTTGGAGCCAATGATAAGAGGTCGCCTTTTAGGCGGAGAGTTTCTTGGGTTTTTACAGCATGGGTCAATTTTTTAGGGGGTTATAAACTTCAATACTATAATGGTCCTGTCCTTCACTTGACTGAAAATGTTCGATTTTGGAGATCTGAAACCGTGGGTTATGGATATCAAGCAGAACTCCTCTGTCGACTTTTGAATGAAGGTAAAACTTATACTGAAGTCCAGGTTGTCAATGCAGATCGAGAGCGAGGCTTTTCTAAGGCATTTGCATTAAAAAACATTTTATCTGTCTCCAATAGTTTGTTTCATATTTTTTGGCGGCGCATGGAGTATGGCGTGTTTCAGCTTATGAAACCAGGGGTCTCCAGTGATCAAGGATTGGAAAGCTGGGTTCATGAGGAAAGAATGAATGGCATTAGCAGTTGAATCCAAGTTAGCTTTACCTGGAGCCAGCCTGCCCGGATTTGCCTGGGAAAGTGTTGAGGCGTTTGCGGGAACTCAAAGTACGAATTCTTACGTCGCCTATCCGGCCAGTTTAGACGAGTGTATCCAACTTATTAAAATTGCTCAGCAAAGGGGTTTGTCGATTTGTCCGAGAGGCAATGGATACACTTATGCTGACATGATTTTGAATCATGGACAGACGATCCTTAATTTTTCAAAAATGAATCGAGTTTTGAGCTGGAGTGAGGAATCTGGGCAAATTATTGTTGAACCTGGTGTCATGTTTTCAGACATTTTCAATCTTTCTCTTCTTGCCAATTGGACGCTAAGTTCCTGTCCAGGCGGTCAGTCAGTGACCATTGGAGGGGCGGTCGCCAATAACGTTCATGGCAAAGACTCGAGGCAGCTCGGGAATTTTGGAAATCAGGTCATCCAGTTTAAGCTGCTTCTCGCTTCTCAAGAGGTGATCACGGTCAGTCAGAACTCTCACCCAGATATCTTCAAATCAGTGATTGGGGGGATGGGGCTACTCGGTATTTTGGTTGAAATCACACTTCAACTCAAGAAAGTTCCGAGTCCTTTTGTTCGAGCTTTCACTGTTCCAGTGAGAAATATTGAAGAATGCATCGAGACTGTAGAAACTCAGGGTTCACAATCTGATTTTTGTGTGGCTTGGATTGATGCGTTTGGTAGGGGCAGGCAGGTAGGAAGAGGTTTTGTGACATATGCTAGCTGGGCTGAAGGGGATAAAAGTGTGGGATCTGTTGCTTTGGCTCATTCATTGGCCTCAACGACACGTATTTTCGGAATACTGCCTTCGAAACCCACTTGGACAGCATTTAGGCCCTTTTTTGGTCCCCGATTTATTCAAACCGCAAATACCCTGAATTTTCATCGCTCACGAATGATGGGCAAAAAAGAAAGCCTCTCTTTATTTACAGATTATAATTTCATGCATAAGAAGATTCCCGATTTGAATCACGTGTATCAACCCCAGGGATTTTTGGAGTTTCAGCCACTTCTCCCGAGAGCTCTGGGAGCCAAGGGGATTAAAGATTTGCTAAACTTGTGCCACGAACACGGAGCACAATCTCTCCTTTGCGGCCTCAAAGCACATGGCGCAGACGATTTTGCACTTTCTTACTCGGGTAATGGTTATAGTCTGGGCGTCGACATCCAATTGCGATCCAGGAGGCGCGAGAACGTGACCCGTTTTGCTCAGTGCCTTTATGACTATACTCATTCAGTGGGTGGCAAGATCTATTTAGCCAAAGACGAGTTGATGGGGGCCAATCATTTTAAGTCGATGTACCCAAAATTTAAAGAATTCTCAGTTTTGAAGTCAAAATTAGATCCTGGTTCCCTTTTTTCTTCTGATATGTATCGGAGATTATTTTAATTCTAGTTTCAGTCGATCCATTCGATCTAAGGCCTCTTGAATGAGTGGAGCGCTTAAATAAGGCGTTAGCTGGGAGCGAAGAGTTTGCGGGTCAAAATTAAGCATTTTATCTTTAACCAGGGGCTGATGCGCTAAGTAGGCTGCGATTCTCGAGGTCGATTCAAGTGGATAAAAGGGATCCGTGGTCGAATGATCTGGAAAACTAAAAGCATTATCAATGGCGATTGCTCGATTATTCGGAAGAAGAAGCCAATTTCCTTCATTTCGATCTTCATTATAAATCAGGTAATCTAAAATCATGATTGCATCGAGCTTCAAGTGAGCTGTGAGGAGGTCGTCTATTTCTCTTGGAGTCATGCGCGTAATGATTTTATTTCCATTTTTAGCGCCGGGAATAAAAACTTGAAGGGAACCTTCCTCTCCTTCGATCATTCTAAAAATCGTAGTCGGGACTACGTTCAGATCAAAGAAATGATCAACAATAGAAGCACCTATTTCGGCTTCTACAGTGCAAAAATTTTTATTATGATCGCTTATATTTTTAAAAATGGCCTGAATACCTGACTTAAATGTAATTAAATAGTTTTTATGGGTACCACCTAAGTCAGCTTCTTTTTTGGTATAGTCATCTGAACAGAGGGTTTCCAAGAGTTCATTTTTTAGCTCTGTGCCTTCTGCGCCTTTGCCTGCTTCCATTGCTTCCCATATTTTCAACTGAACGCTGGAGTCTATGATGGGATGGGTGCCAGAACTTATAGCTAAATGATCACAGGACATTTTGGCTGAATGAACAGACGATTGTTGAGGATCTGAAGGTAATATTTTACTGCTGTCAGCTCTTTGGTCGTAGCTCAGTCGGAGAGGTGTGCCAACACTGTCGCATCCGGCACCCATGACGAGCAGCGTGCACGTAGTTATGAGAGAAAGAACGAGAAGATTTTTTTTGACGAGAGGGGCTATGATCTTATTGTTTTGATCTTCCATAAAAATTTAGGCTCCAAATTCGAATCGTTCCATGCTCCGTGATTTCCATGCTCTTTAGTGAGAAGAGGTAACGAAAAAAGGATACTAAATTAGTCTGCTATTATTTGCAAGGGAATATTTTTAGGATGCTCAATTTAAGTCTGATAAAAATCGAGAATACACTGGGTTACATGCCCAATCTGAACGTCAGTCAGTTCAGGGTAAACAGGTAAACTCATGATTTCCTTAGCCTGTCTTTCGGATACAGGAAAGGATCCAATCTTGTAGCCCAGTTTTGTTGCAGCGGGCTGCATGTGGATGGGGATGGGATAGTGAATTTTAGTCTCGACGCCGCGGCTGAGGAGGTAGTTCTGAAGTTCTTCTCTGCGGTCCACTTGAATCACAAAGTTATGAAAGACACCTTCCCTTTCAGGAGGAAGTACGGGTACTTTTACGGTATTTTTAAGTTCATTGTGATAAAAACGGGCGATTCCTTGAAAGCGCCGAGTGTATTCATCCATTCGCTTGAGCTTGATGTTTCCAATGGCCGCTTGAATCGAATCCAGTCGTGAATTGTATCCAAAAAACTCGCAGACATCCCTGTTTTTGAGGCCATGATTTCTCAGCTTGCAAAGGGTTTCGTATAGAGATGGATCCTGGGTCGTAATCATTCCGCCGTCACCTTGGACATGGAGGTTTTTCAGTGGATGAAGGCTAAAGCACCCAGCAACTCCCAGCGCCCCCACTCGGCGACCTTTGTAGCGCGCCCCAATGGCTTGTGCGCAGTCTTCAATCACGACTAGGCTGTGCTTTTTGGCTATCCTTAGAATTTCGTCCATGTCCGCTGGCATCCCAGTCAGATGCACGGGCATGAGGGCTTTTGTATGAGGTGTAATCGCTTTCTCTATAAGCGCCGGGTCGAGATTATAGTCCTCTCCAATGTCAGATAGAATAGGCGTTGCTCCTGCAGCTACAATGGCTCCTGCGCTCGCGATGAAGGAGTTGGGCGCGGTAATGACTTCATCGCCGGGCCCGATGCCTAATGCCTTGAGGACTAGGAAAAGTGCGTCAGTCGCATTTCCTACTCCGATCGCATATTTTGCGTCACAGTAGGTAGCAAAACCTTCTTCAAATTTCTTCACTTCGTCTGAAAGGATATAAGATCCTTCGAAGGAGATTTCGTTAATTTTAGCAATAATCTGATCCTGAAGGTCAGAATACTGAGCCCCTAGGTTTACGAAGCTGACCTTCATTTCTTTCATTGATAAAACTTTCTGATCCGTTCAATGACGTGGTCTTGTTGGGTTCGAGTAATGAATTCATGAACAGGTAAAGAGATGACTGAGTCACAGATGGATTCACAGACCGGGAAGTCGCCTTTTCGATATCCGAATGCACGAGCCGCAGGTTGTAAATGCATAGGAATAGGGTAGTGGATCTTAGCGTCAATTCCATTCTGAATGAGATCTTTCTGCAGCTCATCTCTTCGTTCAGCTCGAATGACATAGATGTGAAAAACTTGTTTCTTATAGCTTGAACGGGTGGGAATCTGAATTTGAGGAATGGACGAGAGGTTTTCGTCAAAGTAGGTGCTATTTCGGATTCGAGATGCAGTAATGGAACTGATCTTTTCTAAGACATGATTAGCAACGATCGCTTGAAGAGTATCTAGGCGCGAGTTGTAAGCAAAAATTTCGCACTCATTGCGATTCATGAGTCCATGATTTCGCATAAGAGAGATTCTACGGTAGATTTTCTCGTCTTGAGTCACGACGACACCACCGTCGCCCCATACGTTAAGATTTTTCAAGGGGTGCATACTAAAGCACCCGGTGACTCCAAAACTTCCTGCTCCTTGGCCCCGATAGGTAGCCTGAATCGCATGGCAAGCGTCTTCGACGACTTTCAAGCCATGGCGATTTGCGATTTTCATGATTTCGGTCATATCACAAGGGAGACCGCTCCAGTGAACAGGGAGAATGGCTTTCGTTCTAGGGGTAATTGCCTTTTCGATATTTTCAGGGTTAATATTATAGTCTTCCTGAACATCCACGAAGATGGGTCGGGCGCCTGCAGTGACAATCGCTCCTATAGTGGCAAAGAAAGTATAAGGAGTCGTGATGACTTCGTCTCCTGGTCCGATGTCAATCGCTTTGAGACTGAGAAAGAGAGCATCGGTTCCGCTCCCCACACCCAGCGCATAGCGAGAGCCCACGACCTGAGCGAATTTTTGCTCAAAAAGATCCACCTCTTTGCCGAGGGTATAATCTCCTGTCTGGACAAGTTGCTCTATTTTTTTAAAAATCGTAGGAAAGTCACTGAACTGTTCTTGGAGGTAATTGTGATTGATGTCGAGCGCCTCAGTCTGATGGTATTGCTCGGGCAAGAAATTCATTTGAGTCATAAAAAATCCCTAGTGGTGTTCATTAAGGCATGAACCAAAAATAATCGCCTGTATAACCCGCTTTTGCAAAAATATTTCGCCATTCATCCACATGTAACACGGTTTTTGCGGTTAAATTCCAGGCATTCATTCGTTTTTTTTCTTCTTCATTGCGGTAGGCGTCCACTGTAATAAAGCTATGAGATCGACTGACACGTTGAATTTCCTTCAGTGCTGTGACGCATTCTTCGATCTCTAGGTTATGGACTGTAGTAATCGAAATGACCGTATCAAAAGATTTGTCGTCGAATGGGAGTTCGCGAATATCCCCTATCTGTAGAAAGGGCTTAACTTCTTCCTTCGCATTTTCTATGGCATATTGCGAAATATCGACTCCGCGGACCGTGAGGCCCGGAATCATTCTCCTCAGATCGTAAAGCATGAATCCCTTGGCACATCCAATATCAAGTACCGAGCTTCGGGGGGTGAGGTCAAAGTGCTTCTGAAAAGTAGGGACTACAGGTTCCCAGAATCGAGCAAGGTAGTTAAACCCTCCGTAGCCTGTTTTGCGGTCTCCATCGAAAAATTCTTTTCCAAACTGTCGAGCGATTGCACGGTCCGCTTCCGTCTTTTCAGTTCCTCGGTCTTCAACATTTCTTTTAGTCTTAGGATAATTTACTAATAGGTCAATTTCGATTCCCATTTTGTCTCTGCTCCTAGCGGGATAAGTAGTTATAAGCTCTGCCACTCAATTCAAGCTTCATGGTTTTCATATTGTAGAATCGAGCTTCATCGATATCCGGATAGTGGTTATTTAAATAGTTACGGAGTTGAATCACCTCCTGACGAATCGAACTTACGGGTTTATAGCCGAGTTCTTTCGAGATTTTATCAGAAGAGATATGGTAATCTCGCTGATCAACCACGTCTTTGATTTGGATCTTGATAGGAAGGTCAGAAAGCTCCTCTTGAATGAGTTTTGCGATTTCAATAATGCGGTGATTCTCAAAGCCAAAGTTGAATGTTTTTCCGTTAATTCGTTTTGAGTCGATTTCGAGAAGGTGACTATAAAGATGGATCATGTCCGTCATTCCTACATTCGGTCGGCGCTGCTGGCCTCCATCTACTGAAATGAGATTTTTTCGAATGGAGTCGGCAGTGAGTTTATTGACTGTCAGGTCAAATCTTTGTCTCGGCGAATAACCACAAATAGTGGCAGGTCGAATATTCACGGTACAAAAGTCTAGAGAACTGGAGGCAAGTACTATCCATTCAGCGAGCATTTTGTATTTGGAGTAAAAGGTAATGGGCTCAGGCTCGAGAGCCTCAGTGACACTCTCATCGGTTTTGATGCCAAATACACTGCTGGAAGAGGCATTGATAAATCTTTTGACTCCGTTTTCACGAGCTTTTGCTAAAAGAAGTCCAACTGCGTCAAAATTAACCTGCCGAGTCAGTGTTTCGTTGATATTTCCGGTAGGATCATTTGAAATTGCCGCAAGGTGGATGACGGCGTCGATCCCGTACATGGCCTTTTGAACAGCCTCAGGATCACGAATGTCCCCATGAAGAAAGTCGAGTCGACTTTTCCATTCTGAATAGGCAGGGTCTTCTGATA
>JANNCA010000084.1:0-3994 GCA_031386075.1 Oligoflexia bacterium | reverse complement strand
ATTTTGGAAATCATTTGAACGTCAAATCCGTAGTGCTCTAAAATTTGAGTCAAACCTCCCTTATAGTTGGTGTTTTTTATAATGAAAGAACCTAGGTGTTCATGAGAATTTGGAAGATTTTTGGATTTTCCTTTTGAGCGGCGATTGTCATTCCCATGTCGCATGTAAGCATATTCGATGGCGTGGCTGAACGGGAATGTTCCGATGTCGTGCAATAGTGCTGCGATGCGGAGGCTCTTGTGAAACATGGCGGCCGAGTTTTTTGAGCGGGGATCAAAGAGTTCGGAGTCAGGCACCGCGAGGCCCAAAACTCGAAGCATTTGATCCATTGAGTGCATGACTCCGATGACATGGGCAAATCGATTATGTTCGGCTCCGGGGAAAATATAGTTGGCAAAGCCAAGTTGTTTGATCCATCTAAGGCGTTGAAAAAAAGGAGAGTTAATAATTTTCTCTTCCCATTCTGTAATTGGAATAAATCCATAGAGGACATCATAGATAGTACGTAAATTTTTGAGAGGACGTTGTGTAGGTTTAAACAAGGGATTCCCTCTTTCTGTCTCTCCATAGCTGGACTGTTCGGAGTTGGCTCATTCTTTGCTCTTTTGTCTGTTTTTGACTGGATGCATAAAGGTTCTTCTGTCCATCCAATCATACCAGAGAAAGTAGGAATTGTTTTGATATGAAATCTAGAGCTCAATTCGTTCGCCCTAGGGTTTATGTGGGCACTATCGGCAGAATGGGTCCATGGGTCCCAATAGGAATGTTTCTAAACTTATTTCTTTTGGTCCTTGCGCATTCGGGCATCGGATGCGGCCCTGCTTATCCGATAAAGTCTGATGTTAAGAGAGATCTATCTCAAGAGTCCCTGCCCAATGGGGCAGGAGTCCATTCTCATCTAAGTCCAGCAATCGATCTTGGGATCCAGGTTTTGGTCAATGTGTGCCAGGGTGAGAGGACCTGCTCGCCCCAAAACCCACCAGGTCAGTTAGAGGATCAGTCTCCACTGGACTTTGAACCGAAGTACTTTGAAGATTATGTCTCCTTCAGTAGACCCTTTTTTTTATCGCACTTAGAAAACTCAAGTGTCGTTGCGAAGAAAAAACTCTATTTTGTATGGCCTGAAGTCCTTCAGGGACATCTGATTACAACGGTTCTCGTGAGTCATTTTGTTTTAAGTGGGAATAATACTTGGAAGGCAAATTTGGGTGTGCCGCCTGTCTGGCGTGACGCTAAGCAAAAGAGATGGGTTCTTCCGATCACGGAGACCTTCATGAGAAGTGAGGGTGAACTCCATCCTTCAGTCAATCCCTCTGAAACTCAGGTATTCAGACTTGACCTGACGCCGGAGGGCTCTCAGTCAATCGTCATTCAGTTAAGATTTAGAATCGGTACCGACACCCCGTCAGCTCAAACCCAAGTCGAAAGGAAGTAATATGTTTCAATGGATTCAACAGGTCGATTTAAAAGTCTTTATGCTTACGATTGCCTTCAGTGGATGTGGTGGGAGCCCCTCAGTCGAGGTACCTGTCAATCAAAATCCTCAATCTGAAAGTCCTATTCAGCTTGAAAAAAAGCTGGATTTCTCTGATGACCCAATAAGTGATCCGGCTCGGTCTCTTGGATTGAGAGTCGTGTCTGAGGATCTTCGGGGAAACCGCCCTTCAGTTCCAGATGCCACTCGATCTCTGGATGAAAAAACAGCACTAGACGATTCTACCATAGAAAAAAATGAAATTTTATTACATTCGAAGCTTTTCTTGGCTGATCCGCTTTCCCCGAATCCACACAAAAAAATGGAGCACTTTTTTGTGTGGCCTGAAAAGTCTCTAGGTTCTCAGATTGTATCTGCGACCTATTCCCATCGAATTCAAACTTTGAAAGGCGAGTGGATTGGAAACTTTGAATCTAAATTAGTCTGGCACGAACCTCAGAATCATCGCTGGTACATTCCATTGGCGGAGATTTTTAAAGGTAGATCTCAGTACAGTCCGATGGATGTTAATTTGGAAGACACCCAAGTCATGTCAGTAGAGCTTCATCTAGAATCTGGTCAGCAGGTGATTATTCAGATTAAATTTCAGGTATCTGGGCCGTTGCCAGTGACTCATGTAAGCGCACTCATGCATTGGGTGCCTTCGAAAGTTTCAGAACTGGTTCTCGATCCGGAAAAAAAGGGATGGGTGATTCATAGCGAAGAATTCGTCAACCCAACTTCTAGGCTATTTCACCTTTGGATTCGGTATCAGGACTTTGGTCGCAAACTGACCTTGAAGTCCCATCTTCAGCAGACATTTTGGACGGCCCGGCCCACGGAGGCGCCCCTGGGTCCATTTCCAAGTTACTACCTAGCACTAGGGCATCTGGAGAGGATTCTGCTCGAGTTGAGGTATGCCAATCGATCTCCTTTAGTGAGAAAAATGATTGCCCAAGAATGGGAAAGGTTCGATCTGGAACCCTTCGAGAAAGTTCGCCTGGTCTGGTTGGCTACTCCATCGGAATCTGCAGCTGAATGTGTTCTTCCATTAGCCCAGAATACAACCTATTCATGGGTAACGACTTCAGAGGCGACCTCGTTCACTCGATTGAAGCCAGTGACTCTTGCAGAATTGGCTCGAGGGAAAGACCCGTTAGTCCGAGTCACAATTCCAGGGACACCCACCTACCATCATATTACAAAATCTCATGATTGGTCCTTTGTTGGCGCGAAGCTCGAGGGTCAGTGGAGTCGTGAAATTAGACTGGTGCATCCCTTTATGTCTAAAAATGAAGCGACTCAGGAAAATGTGAATGACGGATCGTCGAATGAGCACTTGCTCATGATCCAAGGCCCTGTAAATACGAAAATTTCAGTGGGTAATATTGAAGGTAGCCGCACATCTTATTCATGTCAGGGGGTTTTTAGATAAATTCCTCTATTAGAACTGTAGAGGATCATCGTTTAAAGAAAGGAGCATTTGGTATGCGTCTTCACCATTGCTGTAAAACGACTTTCGAATATGGGTTATCACAAATTGCAGATTCTGATAAAGGTGAATGGCGGGCAGATTCGATTTTCGAACCTCGAGAACCACCTTTTTAATGCCTTTGTGATAGGCCATCTGAACTGCCTTTCGGATCATAAATTTCGCGAAGCCCTTGCGGCGGTGGGAAGTGTCTATTGCAATATTGAGGATCTGACATTCTTCTAATAGTGTCCAGAGGACAATATAGCCTGCGACCACGGAGTCTGTTTCGTCGTCTGTGAGGACTAAGAATTGGCTATAGGGTTTACTCATCTCGGACTGGAATTGATCCTGACTCCAGGGAGCAAGGTGAACACTTTTTTCGATTGAAGCAATCTGGGTAAGGTCTTCCGATGTGGCAGGGCGTAGGCTAAATTGTGATTCCATGATGAGAATAGTGCTCCAGATGTTGATGTTAGGGCCTTGTCCTAAAAGGTAATCTTGAGATCTATAGCAAAGATTGTTATCTTTTGCGAGTCTCGACTTGATTCAACGTTTTCTAAAAAAAAGTGTCGTAAAAGGCAGCCAGAGGGATACTTTTGACCATGGGAAAGGGGTAGATTTCTGACTCCATGTTTTGACTCAGTCTTCGTGTGATGAATTTCTAAAATCAATTAAAATAATTTAAACCACAGTCATTTCTTTTCTAAAGTTTTAATATTAAGTTTTATTATTTATTTTTTTTATGATTTAAGCGTATTTTAAGAACCACATGAATACCTTATTGCTTTTTATGTGAAGTTATCATATAAGCCGAAATAGGTTTATTAGTCTAAGTAATTTCGAGATTCTTTGATATTCTGTCCGTCAGTTGGAGATTGACTCATGTAAGAATATACTTGATCAGCTTGGCAGGCTATTTTTTGACATTCATCCATATAAACTTTCAAGCACAAGCACAAGCACAAGCACAAGCACAAGCGAATCTATTTTTTAAAACTATTACAAAGACTAATAAACCTATTTCGGCTTATATGATAACTTCACAT
>JANNCA010000083.1:0-6003 GCA_031386075.1 Oligoflexia bacterium | reverse complement strand
GGCGTGATTCATACTGATTTTGAAAAGGGCTTTATTAAAGCTGAAGTCTATCACTATGATGATTTGTTAAAGCATAAAAGTGAGCAGGCTATTCGAGATGCTGGAGTATTGAGGCTGGAAGGTAAAGAGTACGTTGTGAAGGATGGGGATGTGATGCATTTTAGGTTTGCGGTTTAGGTGTGGGTTGTGGTGACGGCTGTGTTGAAGGCTCTGGAGGTGGGGCAGGACTAGGAGCTAGACTAGGAGCTAGACTAGGAGTAATAGGGCTAGGGGCTAGACTAGGGGCAATAGGGGTAAGAGCAGTGGGCCAAAAATCACTGAGGCTTTTCAGTTGAGATTTTGAGGAGTTGGTTAGGAGTCCACAAGATAGGTACCAAAAATAGTTTCGGATGATGGAGCCCACGTATTCTCGAGTTTCCTTGTAGGGGATTGACTCGATGAATTCAAGCATACTGCGTTTTGCGGGTGTGTCCTTGAGCCATCGATCCACTGCGCCGGGTCCCGCGTTATAGGCCGCGAGAGCTAAAACGACGTTGCCATTGAATCGAGTCATGAGTTTTTTTAGGTACCGAGTTCCGACTGAAATATTGCTTTCGCCTTCGAGCAAATCTGAAAGGTCCACGCTAGGGTCGGTGTCTGTTGCAGTGCCTGGCATGAGTTGCATTAATCCGACTGCTCCGACGGGAGAATTGGCTTCTTCGTCAAAGGCAGATTCTTGTTTAATTAAACTTAATATAAGCAAAGGATCCAAGTTATTTTGGTTTGAAAATTTTTGTATCAATCCGAAAAAATCAACTGGGAATACAGATTTAATTGAGTAAGTTGAATAAATATCGGAATAGTTTCTTTGAATCAGTTCTCCTATGAATTGAAATCCAGTGTGGTAATTTCTGGCTTTTGTATTCAATAGGACTAAGTAAACGAGAAACTGGCTGGACATAGAATCTCGATATCGGAGTTCCTTAAGTTCAAAGGCGGCTAGTTTGTATGCTTTTTCAGCTAAGAAATTTTCAGCGCGACGAAGCCGAATCGACTCTACGGGCAAAAGCGTTGGGTCAGAGTCAAGGGGGGAAGGAGGCGTGGTATTTGTGATATTTGTTTCCACCTGGTTTCCGTTTGCCAGAGCAGCTAAAAGCCCATAGTAGCTGAGCGGAGATTCTTGTTGAATCTCTGTGTAAATCTTTCCTGCTTGGATGGGGTCATGTTCCAGGTTGAGCGCCTGAGCGAGCCAATATTTGACTCGGAAGCGATAATTCGAACGGGGATAGTCGTCTAAAAAAAATCGGAAACTTTTCATAGCTTGGCTGTATTGGCCATCTAAGTAAAGTTTCATGGCAGCCTCAAAGGCTGTATGGTCCAAATCCGTACTTTTGTAGGCTTGTGTGACTCTGCTGAAAGCATGTTTGGTAAACTTTGGGGTTTCTAACAGCGCAGGGAAGACCTTAAGCATGGCCTGCATTTCAATTGATTTCTTCGAATAAAGATTCGCAAAACGAACCAGCCATCCCATGCAAAGGGGGCCCACGATTTGTTTGCAAGATTCTGCATAATGGCTTACTGCTTCAGATCCAATTAAAACATAGGAGTTCTGGCCCTGAATTCGCTGAAATCCTCGCTCGAAAAACTGTTCTGCGGAAAACCATTTATGCATACCCCAATAAGAAGTGCCGATGAGCAGCTCTGCCTGGGTGCAGTCCTTCGGGAGGGTTTTTAGAAGTGCTGAATAAGGGTTGTTGCGTTCAATCGAAAGGCTTAGCGTGAGGGCATGTTGTGCTGCTTTCAAAGCAGCCGAATAATTTTTGTGCTTAAGCTGTTTTTCAGCTTGTTTTCGATAAGCTGCTGCTGAAATCCACGAAGCATAATCTGAAAATAGATCGTCTTCTAAGAGTTTAGAAGTAAGGGAAAGAGCGGCTGAAAATTTTTCAGATCTTAATTTTTCATATGCCAATCCTAGAGTTTTTGCTTTTTTTGATCGCTTAGAGTTTAAGGTCTTGTCGAATAAATGATCAAATCTTTGATGAAGAGACAAAGATCCTGCTGAAGGATTGGGGGCCTGATTAACGATTGCGGGTTTTCCCATCTCAGAGGGGGGGAGTGCAGCCAGAGCATGGGGGGATAAATGAAGAGCGGATAGGGCTAGACTGAGAGGTAGAAATATTTTAAAGTCATGCATTGAGTTTTATTTCAGGTGTTTTCGATCTCTTTTAGAGAGGTTAAAATTTCTTGGAGCCTGTTTTTTTGTTCCGGATGTGCTGTTGGCAATAGGAGTTCTAGTTTTTGAATTGCTGCGTCCATTTTATTTTGTTTGTGACTGATTTGCATACGGATCGCTGACATCATTTCGTTGTAGGCAGGCACCATTTCCGTGAAGTAGTCATTTTTTCTGAGAAACAAAGATTGTTCTAGGTTTCCGTTTCTGGCCTCTAAGAAGAACTTACGCATTTTATAAATCGGGCCTGCCACTTTGTGGGACATAAAAAGGCTGATGAGAAAAGCGAGGCCAATCAGCGCGACTTCCATAACGATGAGAAAGATGAAAATTTCTTGCCGTGCCTTCTCGAGTAAGGCTAGGCCAGGCCCCATGGGGTCTGCTGCCAAATAACGGATGAAGTAGTCGAAAAGACTCGAGATAATCAGCGGATAAGCTAGGCTTAAAATGACAAGCCAGGAACAAACGTAGAAGGCAAAGCGTAGCTGAAATTTTTTGTTGATTAGAAATATTTTTCGTCGGTAGGCTGGAGCTGGCATACTTGCAATATTAACCCGGAGTGATAAAACCTTCACGAAAATTTATCGAAGCAAATAACTCAGGTTATTTGCCAGGCATCCGCAGTCTTTCGACCGGTTTGCCCTCCATAAGATGAGACTTTACAATTTCTGGAATGTCCTGCGGAGTGACCTTCCCGTACCAGATATTATCTGGGTAGATTACAATCGATGGACCCAGTTCGCAAGCATCCAGGCAGCCAGCTTTTTGGGCTCGAGTGACTGCTGAAATCCCAGCTTTCGAGAGTTCCTGTTTAAAGAGGGGGATGAGTTCCTCAGATTTTTTATCCTTGCAGCAGCCCCTCAGGTGGCCGCTTGGACGCTCGTGGGTGCAGACAAAAATATGTGCTTCGAGTTTCTTCATCGGCCACAGTATGCATAGGATTGATTCTACGTGCTAGACAAATGAGACGGTATGGTTTAGATAAAGAGATTATGAGCTTTTAATTTATTTTCAGGAGTAGCTCAGTGGTAGAGCAGCCGGCTGTTAACCGGCTGGTCGGGGGTTCGAATCCCTCCTCCTGAGCCAATTTAAGATTGAGGCCGCGTAATGAGTAATCATTACGCGGCCTTTGTCGTTTCTGGGGTTTGAAATACTGCGCATTGGGGCGCATTGGGGCGTGCGATTGGAAAACGGGGGTTCACTTCAGGCGTCGGAAGTGAAGTTCACTCCGCCGGCGGAGTTCCTATTTCAGAAACACCACCGAGGGATGGTCCTCCGGTTCCATTCGACCGACCTCAGATAGCTTCTCGTCCATCTGCTTCTGCATGACGACGAGCTGACCATCTCGGACTTTCGCATAGCGAGTCGTGGAGCGAAGGTCTCGTTGGCCTGCAACTCGTTGGACAAGGAGTAAGTCCTTGCAGGAGTCGTAGGCCTCAGTCAGGGCAGCATGACGGATAATGTGCGTTGCAGTAAACGCCAAGCCCGCCTTCTGGAGGGCCAGGGTATACTTGTTCTCGATCCGTCGGTACGTGATCAGTTCTCCGTTGAGCTGAAACAACGGACCTGTTCGGATCTTAGATCTAAGAATCCATTCCTTAAAGATCCTGGCTGCCAGGTCTGGAATCGGGCTTAAGACCTTACCTCCGTTCGATTTGGAGCCCGGGACAATTCGGTCTTCGAAGCCTTTGGCTCTCAGCCACTGCACTTTCTTGTTGATCTCCAGTTTGTTCGCCACAAAATCAAAATCTTCAAAACAAAGTGCGGCTGCGTCTTGGACCCGACCATAGATT
Organism: Oligoflexia bacterium; assembly: GCA_031386075.1. GTDB lineage: Bacteria > Bdellovibrionota > UBA1018 > UBA1018 > UBA1018 > CAIYTD01. The sequence goes on along the minus strand of JANNCA010000083.1, from coordinate 2,001 downwards.
CCATACTGCATGAGAGCCAGATAGTAGATGGCTTCCCATTTTGTGCCCCAACAGATTTCCTTGAGTGCAGCGATGAAAGATCGGAATTGCTCAACCGTAAGGTCTTTCCGAATCTCGGCTTTATTTTTGACCTTCAGCATTTGATTGTGATCACGGATGAACGGCAGTCGGTAGTTCCGGTTAAATCTTGAACTGTAGAAATTCAAGATCACCCTCAGGACACTGAACTCGTGGTCATAACAACAACGAGTGGTGTGTCCTTTGGCCAGATATTCGGGCTTTTTGAGGTGAGCGATCCATTTGTCAATTTGGGTCGGCTCAATCTCTTCCACCTTCATGTGCCACAAAAATGTGAAATGCTTCAGGTACGACTTGTAACGGATCTGAGTGGAAATATCCTTGTTGGGGAGCCAGTCTTGCTTCCAAGTCTCGACTAACTCTCCGAAGGTCGTTCCTCCCCTTGCTGGAAGGTTTTTAAGAACTTCCTTCTCAACCGAAGTTCCGTTTCGGAAAGCTTTTGCCTCCAAAATGGTTTCGAAGCTTCGTTTGATTTCTCTCACGCTTCCGCCTGGTCGTTTAACATAGCGTCGAGCCTTGAAGGTTCTCCCTCTCGGTGGCTCAACCCATTTGCCCGATTTTTTATCCAGGATCTGAATTTTAAAAATTCCTGGATACGGAGTCGGAATCTCCCGTCGTTTAGTGTTTACGTTCATGTCATTTCCCTTTTCTCGATCCAACGATTTAAAGAGCCGACATGGAACCGCATCTGCGGCTTCCCGTCGGAACAAAGCAAAGTGCTTGTCCTAGAGTTGCGTGGGTACGATTCAGAAACGCGTAGATAGGCTGCTGCTTCAGGGTACTTGGGTTAGGTTGTCAAAGAACGGACATATAGATGAAATAGAGTGGAATGAGTCCCGGATATCGTAGACGTTTAGCATGAAAAAATAATGACTCGTATTTTTGTTAAAAGGCTGATTGGCCTGATCAAAATGAGTATTGCTATTCATTATTATGGAAAGCTTGGCACGTTTTAACACGAGCTTTATACTCATCTAATTGGCTGTCACAGACTTTCCCTTTTTTAATGCCGTGGCAACATTCCAACGCAAGTATTCGATTTTGATCTTCATTTCTCTGCTCCATATTTGTGTTGAACAGACTTAAGGTAGCAATGGAAGTTAGGACGAAGTCCGTAGGGCCAGTCTTGGCTGAAGTATCAGATGCCGTTTGAGCGCTCTTGGCAATTGTGTCCCATTGGCGCGCCATCGAATCGCTAATGCGAAGATCACCATCAGTGACACGTTTCTTCAGTAATTGGTAACGAGACCACTCAACACTGAAATCATCTAGGAAAACCGATGAAGCGCCCTTGTTAGTTTTGGAAGGTTGATCAAGATCCTGCTGTGCCCAAGTCTTAGTGAGGCCAAACGTCAAGCTAGACAGCATCACAAGAACAGTTAATAGTCGGTTTTTCACCTGATACCACCTCGAATTTAAGAAGAGCAAACTGGTCCTTAGTTAATTCCAGTGAGCACTCTTTTTGAGTATTATTTTTGTTATTAAAGCAATTGTTAAAGTCTTGTCCAGGAGGTGCCCCTCCAGTGTTTAGAACGTGGGGTTTCCCAAAAAAGTTTCCAATATCTGTGGAGCATTTGCATTTAAGTGCCCTGTCGGCGGTTGTGAGGTTTCTGACTTTGACAGTGCATCCCCATTCTGAGGAATTTGTATCTTTATCTAAAAGATTATCGCGGACACATTTTGACGGTGTGACCGTAAAGGATCGTGGCGGCTCTCGATACCAATCTCTTATCCAATTGCATGCAACAGGTATCAAAGCCAATGTGAGGCCACTCGCTGCTTTTTTCCAGTATTTCCCGAGTGCCTTTTTGAATTTCTTTTGCAAGTGCCGAATTTCCGTCATAGGGGGCCACCCAATATCCATCAAAGGGTACCAGTTGATTTCCATCAATGGGGGCCACTGAATATCCGCCATTGGGGGCC
>JANNCA010000058.1:0-9244 GCA_031386075.1 Oligoflexia bacterium | reverse complement strand
GGAGAACTTTTCGATGGTTGGAAAGCAAAGTCAGAAGGGGCTTCCGTCCGAGGTTATGCGTTTGCACTGGAAAAGGAACTGGACCGAGTCAAATCCGACGGCTTATCCCTTTTTTCAGTCGATCTAGTATCGCGCCTACATCAACAAATGATGGTTCTTGATCCAAAGTTTCGGGGTGTTCCTGGAAGAATCCGAAACCGTACACCCCAAGATGTCGTCTACATTAGGGGTAAAACTCAAAATCCAGAGGATTCCATATATAATCCGACTCCTCCGCGCCATGTTCTTCATTGTTTGAGAGAAGTTATGGCGTGGTTTAGCGATGTAAAGCTGGCGGAGCTCGGAAATGCAGGAATGGGAATGTCTCTGCTTGTGCGAAAGGCGATTGGACACACGCATTTTGAAGCGGTCTACCCCTTTTCTGATGGGAATGGTCGCCTGGGAAGAATGCTGCTCACCCTTCAAATGGCCTGCCACGGAAAGGTTCCCGGCTACCTCTCAGGTTTTATCGAGGAGGAGAAATCGCGATACGGGAACGCCCTTCAAGAAGCTCAAAAGAAATTGGATTATGCTCCGATTGTAGAATTTTTTGCTGATGCCATCATTGCTTCGAGTCGTGAAGCATGTCAAACACGAGAGTGTCTTGAGAGGCTGTCTAGCGCATGGCGAGTGCGGGGAGCTTTTCGAAAAAATTCAACTGCAGAACGAGCGTTGAGCTGGTTGGTCTCTTGCCCTATATTTACTGCAAAGCACCTCCAAGAACAATTCTCGGTTAGCCCCCAAGCAGTCAATGTTGCTGTTGAACTTCTTCAGAAGCATGGAGTGGTCCGAGTGCGGACTGGTTTTGATCGCAATCGCGTCTTTGCCGTAGAAGAAGTGATCTCACTTCTAGCTCGGGGCTTTGGTTCAAATCCTAAAGAAGCGATGGAGGGGGCACAAGGTCTCATGAAGGGTGTTCTCGCCTCCCGGTGAGTGGACCTATTTTTGAAGCGCTGAATAGCCGATTAAAAAAGACTAAAAATAACTAAAAAAAGGAAGTAACTCAGTACCATCGTAATTCTTTGGTTTGAGTTTACGAGTGGGATTGGCATCGCCTTTTTTGTATTGATATCTTCCTAGGATTCCAACGAAGTTTCGTTCTTGAGTCAGGCAATGGACCACTTCTTGGCTAGAGACTTGAGTCATGCACTGACCAATCATGGAAAGGGTGTCATAGTCATGGACGGAATCATGATCGGGTCGAGTGCCGAATTGCCTCAAGTAGTGAGAAAAGAAAATCTGTCTCATCTTTTCTAAATGGGGTTCAAAATCCCAGGAAGGAAATACGAAGACTTGAGTGAGGATTCTGAAAAGGTCGGAGTGGGACTTAAATGCTTGGGTCTCTAGCCATGGGCTCGTCCCTAAGATCAAAGGGGGGATTGAGAGTTCATGCTTAATTTCCGCTATTTGTATCAGGCTGGGTAAGCTGTGGATGGGATAGGTTGAATAAATCAATGTCGGAGCTTGAGAATTTCTAATTTGATCGATGTCGGGAGATTTGAGTAGATTTCCTGATTCTAATTTAAAAACTTTAAAGTGAGAATCAATTTCTAGAAATTTTTCCGTGAGTAAAATCGAAAAAAAATCATCTTTCTTTTCGATGAGAAATAAGTCAGTCGTCCTATTTATTTTTAAAAGATAAGATTGAATGAATTGGACTTGGCTGCGTTGACTTGGGGCAAGAGAGATGAGATGGGGATAGGACTGTCTCATCTCGTCTGCAGTAGCAGTTGAGGAAATCCCCAGAATTTTTAACTTTTTGAGTAATGGAGCTGCAAGTAAGGCGTCTCTTGTAGATACGATGCCGACCACGATTCGGCAACCGATTTGACCAGCTTGATAAATTGCTTGAAGGATGTCAATTTTTTTATGGTCAGAGTTGAGGGTTACCCATTTAATTTTGTGCTTGTTTGTTGAGTTGAAGTCTTGAACTCCGAGTATAAACCCCGAGTTTATGAGAGTAATATCATTGGCTCGGGGTAAAATGGCCCCAACAGCAGAAGATACGTGGCAAACTTTAAGTGTATAAGGTTCGATGGCCAATACTAAATGAAAGGGATCTAGATAAAAAATAAAAAAAATTATGATTGTAGAAAAGTACATGAAAATTAATATTTAAAAATATTATGATAATCAAGGTAAATTGAAATATCGGTGCAATTTTTTGAGAGTTCTAGATTTGATTTTTTTATTTTCAACATTTTAATTGTCGCTAAAGAAGTTTTGTTAGTAGCCAAAATTACCTTTTGAGTTAAAAGGTAAGCCTCTTCCTGAGTAAGAGTGTGGCCTTTTAATTTTATTCTGATCGGGACTTGACTGATTTGAAAGCTGTTTATGTGTCGGGCAATAAAATCTGCAAATTCAAAATTTGATTTCATTGCTTTTTTCATCTGGTTAAATTTTAGAATAATATTATCGGTGTAAGAGATGACTGACGACAAGATAAAGTCATCTCCTGAATTGAGATTGTTGATGCTAATTTCAGGGGGCTCGAGAGATAGTTTCAGATCTTGTAGAAGAGATTCGGTAATGGCAGATTGCTTCATAAGTTTGGATAAATACAACGTCATAAGTTTCAGTATTTCTGTGTAAAATATTAGTGCTGGAACCTAGCAAAACTTTGGTTTTTAAACAAGTAATATTATTTTGAAGTAATATTGTTAAAAAAATCAAATAGATACCCAAGTCAAATATAAATGAAAATAGAGTGATAGGGCCAATGGGACTTGAAATTGTCCTAATCCAACTAAACCCCGATCAGGACTCCGATGAGGATGTCGACGTTTCGGGCGTTGACCGAGGGGGATGCGTTATTGACTAGATTGGTGAGGCCGTGCTCATAAAAAATACTCCCCCGTGCATAAAGTCCGGGGACTAGAGGGAGCATGACGCTCACGCCACCGATGAGTCCGCTATCGGCATTGGAGCTAACGCCTTGACTGGCGGTTCCTCCTATCGCAGTCGTCGAAGAATTAGAAGAAAGACCAATATAAGCTCCTCCTTCAATGGCCAGGTAGGGGAAGGGCCGAAACTTGACCATCAATGGAAGAGATAAATTATTGTAGGAAATTGTTCCATTGAGCCCCGATCCTGTAATACCGGTCAGGGAAATGTTGTGTTGCATGTAGAATAGCCCGCCTTCCAGGTTGATCAGGGAAACGAGCTCCCAGTCAATGAGGGCGCCAAGGCCATAGCTGGAATTTGATGAGCTAGAAGTTGCCGTCGGCGTCGCTTGACTCAAGTTGGAAACAGTCAATCCGCCTAGCCCAGAGAGGGAAAAGGCATGGCACGTATTCGGAGTGGGACACAAAAGAGTTATCCAAAGCGAAGATACGAAAGCTAGGTGAGTGATCGAATTTTTGAATGAAAATTTCATATTTAGTGCTCCTCTTCGGCCAGTATTGAATATAGCGATTAGGAATAAAATGCAATGAAATTTCGAACCTCCTTCTGGCCTGATGCCATGCGACTTTCCAGAGATCTTTCGTGCGCAAGACCTATAAATTACAGAGTATTCCAAGATCTTGTTTAATAATGGTCTGAACCATTCTTAATTTGAGACAATTATCATTTGGAAATCCCATTTGATTTTTATTTTAAATTATTTTGTTGCATTGCATTTGTTATTTGCGTAAACAACATTCGAAATTGAGGGGTATCCGATCTAAAAAAAATTAAGACAATAAAATTTTCACATATTTTTTGAGGAATCGTGGTGTTGGCTTCAATTTTTAAGACGTATTTTAAATCGTATTTGTAAGAATAAAAACAGGGGTTAAATATGAAGAAAATATCACATTCACTTTTTATGACAGTTTTGGCTCTATCTTCGGTTGCTTCAGCTAATACTCAAAATATCGGCACTTTTTCTGCTATGAGAGATGCTTGCAATAGCCCAGCAAAATATCACAATCAAATTGCTCCGACCAATATTCAAGTTTCTTGCAAAGACGTGAGAACCCGTTGGATTCCAGATACTGGGACATCCCATAGCCTAGATAATTCTCGTCAGATTTCAGTTCAAGTGAATTCAGACAAGTATACTTCTAACGCTGAGATTCAGGGAATTGCGTCTGATGCTCAACTGGTTTCTTGTCCTGCCTTGAAGCAAGTCGTTGAAACAGTAGAAACAGTTCGTGCAGCAACCTGCGAAGATATGCTTCGCTTCGAAGGAACTGCAGCAGAATTCTGCGCTGCAGTAGTAACCTCAATGCTGGAGCAAAATCCAGACGCTGTCAGTGTTCGTGAGACGGGGCGAATTTTTAATATGTGCCCAGCCGCTTCGGAAGCGAGTCCTGCGCAACAGCAAGTACAGCAGCAGGCGCCACAGCAAGCGCAACAACCTGCAGCACAGCAAGCTCAGCAGGCACATCAGCAAGCTCAGCCTGCCCAGCAGCATGCGACCACAGGCCATCATTTCTTTAATCATTAAAAAGTCTTCGTAACAGGGCGTTCAGGAGAGTGTTTACGTGCACGATAATTCAACTTTAAGTGACGAAAAACATTTTCTTGAACGCTTTGTCTCTAAAAAATATCTGGAGCCGAATAATCCCATGAAGACACTCCAATTTTTAGTCGTGTTCATTTGTGTGGGTTTTCAATTTGATTTTTTTAGACCCGCTTTTGCTGGAAATTTAAGTTCAAAAAAAGTAGATGTTAGCGAAAGAGAAGATTTTTCTAAATTTGAAAAATGGTTTTCTGACCCGGCTTTGACTGCCGTAACGCGTGAGTTTGGAAGAACTGAAATCAAAATGGATTCACTTCCCTTTCGATCTCTTGTAGCTATTGCGGACCATCGGCCGTGGAGTTCTTGGTGGTTTCCAAAGCAAGATGACACGCTATTTTCTGATTCAAATTCAACACTCTATAAATATGATCTTTTTAGGGCTAGCCGATACGAAATAGGTGGAAAACCCTTGCCAAAATCTGCTGTGGCCTATGAGAGGGATCATTATAACTCCAAGTCGTTGTCTTGGGAAGGACTTTGTGACGCCTGGTCTTTGGCGGCACTATCGAAACCCGAGCCCCAAAATCCCGTGACGATTGAGGTCGGAGGAGTTCCGATTACTTTTAGTGTAGCCGATTTAAAAGCTTTGTTGATGAAAACTTATGAGTCGATTGATGAGTCCGATTTGAAGTATTATGGGCAGAAATTTACGGGGGACTCTCAAGGCTGGATTTATATGGATATGTTTCCTGATGAGTTCCATCGGTTCTTAGAAATCCAGCTTTTTGAAAAACGACAGGCTTTTATGATGGATCATGATCCGGGGGTGGCAGTCTGGAATGTCCCCGTTTTCAAAGCTAATTATCGGATGCAACCTATTCCGGAGGATCCTCTTGCTGTCTTGGTTACTGCTTGGGTTTATTCAGCTGAGATGTTTCAGTCTCATGAAATTGAATCTATAGGAACCCGAGAAGCGGTTCGTACTTACCACTATATCTTGAGGGGCACCCAAAATAGTGAAGGAAACCTGTGGGTCACCTCCGGGGAATGGGTCAAGGGGGCGGATGGGGTGAATTCGATTCACGATCATCCTGATTTTGTGACGACGATTCCAGATGCTTCGCGCCTCACCCGGAAAAGTGCAAATCCAGAGATCGAGATTGCTCTTGTGGATGAACTTCTTGAGAAATCTTATGGCGCATCAGAGTAAAATTTTTCTAGTAATTCGTCTTTTATTCTAAATCGCGTGATGAGCCATTCTTTTAGTGGGAGCGGATCTGTTTTGAGAGTGTGAATTTTGATTTCTTCAGCGAATACGTAGACCTTGCCAAAGTGCCCTTTTAGAAGGTTCCCAATCGTGGGTTTAGGGTGAGAGTAACGAATGGTGAGGTCATAGATGCTTTCTATTCGATTTTCTAGGTTTTGGATGCTGGCGATGAATCCCTTGGACCTCGGAAAAAGGACGTTTTTAAACGGAGGGAGGCCATTTTTAATCGCAAATTCCCGACTCGTGCCCAATTTAAGATTTGTTTTTCTTGTCCCTTCCACGAAAGAAATGAGCCAGAGGGGGCCCGGGTGGTTGCGGATTCGATCAAAACTAGAGGCTAATTTCTTTTGATCTTGCTCCCATTTTCTCTCGACAAAGATGCAATCTAGAAACCACAGGCCCCAACCCAAGAAAGGGACGTAGAGTAACGGTTTTTTGACAAACCATTTGAGATACGAAAGTTTCCCTTGGTCCCGAGCCAAGATCAAAAGAATCAGCGAATCTACGAGGCTTTGATGATTGGAGATGACAATTGCCTGATCGATATTTTGATTCAGCTGGGTCCCAAGGAGTTCAACTTGAACTCCACAGAGTCGCTCAGAGGCGCGAGTGAGTAAATACCACCAAAAAGCAGCGAGGTTGGCATTAAGTTTTCGAAATTGAGTGGGTGATAGGAGGAGAAGTAAAAGGCTGATGAGCTGAATCCCATGAATCAGGGCAAGTGAGATGATGAGCAGGCTGACGAAAATGAGTGTGACTGAGAATGCGACAATACGGAAGAAAGCCCCAAAAATAGAAGTCATTTGTGGGTTTTAGTGAACCAGGGAATGAAAGCGGAAGTCTGCTTTTGGTAATTCTGATATTCAAGGTTTTTGCTGTACTTCTTCTCGAGCATGGGAACGCCCGATACTTTGACGAGAAGAAAACTGAGGGTTAAAGGACCTATTACTGTCCAAAATGGAGCTAAATTGGAAACTGAAATAAGAAAAATCCCCCACCAGAGGAGAGCTTCTCCAAAGTAGTTAGGATGTCGGCTGTATTTCCAAAGGCCGGATTTCATCACCCTCGGGTGATTTTGGGAGGCCTGAGAGGAGGGGTAGGAAGAGCGTTTTTTAAAGGTAGCCATTTGTTTGTCCGCGATGGATTCAAAACTGAAGCCTATGGCCCACACTAGCGTGCCCACGAGAGTCAGGGTCAGGGACTCTGAGTGGTGATCCGTTTCACCAGAAGTGGCAATGCTGGTCCAAATGGGTAAGCCGATGAGAAGCAAGAGGGCCCCTTGTAAGAGAAAGACTTGGAGATAAGACCGCCAGTAGAAATTGTTACCCCATTCCTTCCTCCATTTTCGGTACCTGAAGTCTTCTGGTTTGCCCCTGTTCCGACGGTAGATGTAAATCGAAAGGCGAATCGCCCAAATCGTCGTTAGCCCGAAGAGGATCCAGGATTTCCATGTCATCAGATTTGCATTGAAAAGACAGACTAGGGTGGCTATGACAAACCCGGGTCCCCAGGCCACATCGGCAAAATCATTTCGCCCCTTTTGAATGGCAATTCCGTATACGGTTGTCATGTAGATCAGAATTGCGAAACTAGGATAAAGCCAGTCAGTGTTCATGATGAAGGACCTTGATTATGTGAAGAGGCGAGAGTCTCAAATTTATCAGTATAGTGTCTGAGCGATAATTTAACTTTCAATCCTCTCAGAATATAAAAAACACCTGAAAGTTTCCGATGCAAAAATATGAGATCTTTAGGGGGAGGCGAAAATTTGAGAGAATTGACCAATTGCCTCGAAATCGAGCGCATTTTTTCTGGGTATTCGCTTTCGGAAAAGTCGTATTCTGCGGATGCAATTGGATTCATACTTTCAAAAAGGAGTTGTTTAAATATTTCTTGGGTTTCGGTAGATTCCCTTGGGTCGATTAATCCCATTTCTTCGCCTAAACTAATGATTTTTTGGCTTTTTTTAGACAATGTGGCCATGATTAATTGGGAGTATTTTCTTCTGAATGAAAGGTCATAGGATTTGGTTGCACCAAAATCGAGTAAAACGAGTTTCCTTTCCTCAGGTCGGAAGAGGAAATTGCCCAGATTGGGATCAGTCTGAACCAGGCCCCAATCACAGAATTCTCGCGTATAGAGATCGAGGATGAGATTGCCGTAAAATTCTCTGATTTCGGGAGTTGCTTCGGGAGTCAGAATCCATTGGGAGAAGTTTTGACCCTCCTCAAAACTGAGGGTGAGTACTTTCTGAGTGCTATAGGCAGTATATACTTCCGGTACTACCAACTCAGGGGCAGAGCGAGCATGCTCCCGATAGGCGTGCGTATAGGAAGCTTCCTGGATGTAATCAGACTCTTGAATAAAAATTTCTGAAAATTCTTGAATGAGACCGCTGAGTTCAATCTGTTTGCCCATGATGAGAGTGATTGTCTTCAGGATGACTGCTAGGACTTTGACATCCGAGTCAATTGAATCTCGAATGCCGGGATATTGAACTTTAATGGCCAGGCGATCGCCTTTTATGAGGCGAGCTGAGTGAACCTGTCCAATGCTTGCAGCGGCTATGGGTGATGGCGAGAGATCGATTAGATCTTTATATTGAATTCCGAGCTCGGTACGTAAAATCTGATCGATAGTTTCAAAATTGAGGAAATTTGCATTCGATTGAAGCTGATCCAAAACGACGCAGACTTCTTCAGGAAAGTAGTCGCGTGCTTCGAGTGCGAGCATCTGTCCAAACTTCATGGCCGCACCTTTGAGGTGGCTCAGTTCTCTGACTAAAAGTTGGATTTGCGGGAGATTGAGAAGGGGGCGACCTATTTCTGTTTTTTGGATTCGCTTGATGAGCTCTTGAGAGGCCATGGAGCCTGCCATTCTGAGGAGTCGGCTGGTTCTTTCACGTATCGTCTTGGGGGGGGCTTTACCTTTGGTTTTCATTTTTTGCCTTCTGAGTTGCATTTTGCTCCGATAGGGCTCCTGCGATGAGCAGAAATTGTTCAATCAATCCTGCGCCGGGATGGGAAGGTGCGATGAGAGCCTGAAGGACTCCCTTTGCAGCTGAAATCAAGATGCCTACTGTTTCTAAGTGAGCCGGAAGGATGGGAAACTCTATTTGATTGGAGAGAGTCATCCGTTTAACAAGTTCAAGGCTCCCATGGATTTCATCGACCAAATTTTGCTCTCTTTTGCGAAGGACCCCTAAAATAACTTCAGTAATATTAGGATTTGCGCTTAGGTAGATGGTTCTCTTCTTTCCTTTACCCACCTTTTGAATCACGTCAAATTCCAAAAGTTCATGCATTGCAAAACTGAGTAAAGTCTTTGAAACTTTAAGTTTTTGGCTCAACTCAAGGGCGGAAAGGGGTACTTTAGATAGGTATAAAAGAGTCCAGATTCTCCCATGAATGCTTTTGAATCCCCAATAAAGCATGAATTTCCCAACGCTGTTAGCTAACTTGATAACTTCGTGAGGGAGCTTTTTTTTAATG